>SFJB01000123.1 GCA_004555145.1 Bacteroidales bacterium
GCCCGCCACGACGTGATCGTGTATGATGCCGAGTGCCACGCTTGTCTGCTCGACGGTATACGTCTCCATATGGGAGAGAAATACAAGTATCGCCACAACAATATCGAGGACTGCGAGAAGGTGCTTGCACGTGCCTGCAAGGTGGCGGAGGAGAATGGCGGCGGAGTGCTGCTCATCACCGAAGGCGTGTTCGGAATGACCGGAGCAATGGGTATTCTCGACAAGATCGCCGCCCTCAAGAAGAAATATCAGTTCCGCATACTCATCGATGATGCCCACGGTTTCGGCCTGCTCGGCGAGCACGGAAGAGGAACCTCCGAACAGCTAGGATGCATGGATGAGATTGACCTCTATATCGGCGCTTTCGCCAAGTCGATGGCTTCCATCGGCGGTTTCGTGGCAGGCCCCCGCTACATCATCAACTACCTGCGCTGCAACATGCGCTCCCAGATGTATGCCAAGAGCCTCCCTATGCCTCTCGTGGTGGGCAACATAAAGAGAATGGAGATTATCGACTCTCCTGAGGGCGATGAACTCAGGAAGAAGTGCTGGACCATCACCCACGCCATCCAGGACGGTTTCCGCAAGGAAGGTTTCGATATCGGAGAAGCCGAGGCCTGCGTGACCCCTGTGCATATCAAGGGTGGAGTTGCCCAGGCTACGAAAATGGCCAAGGATCTGCGTGAGAACTACAGAATCTTCTGCTCAGTGGTGATTTACCCTGTAATCCCTAAGGGTATGGTCATCTTCCGCATCGTATCCACCGCAGCCCACAGCATGGAGGACGTGGAATACACTCTCAAAGCATTCAAGGAAATCAAGGCCAAACTCGATGCCGGATACTATGACGGCGAAGACCTGGCCGAGATGACCATAAAATAATACGGAGGATGAAGCACTCCCTTCTGAAGAAACTTGTCCTGCCCGGACTTCTGCTTGTTCTGCTCGCATTTTCAATGCCGAGGAATTCGAAGTTTGCGTATGACTACAGGAAGGGACGCGAGTGGAAGTATGAGACCCTTTTCGCGGATTTCGACTTCCCGATATATAAGACGGCTGAGCAGATACGTGAGGAACGTGCTCAGAACACGGTGACCGTGGTTCCGTACTACCGCTATTCGGATGAAATAGTCAACAGGAACATCAGCGCTGCGCAGAGCCTCGATTTGGGGAGGTTCCGCAGCGCGGTGGTTTCCGAGTTGCGCTCCATTTATTCCAAAGGCATTATGGCTGATGACAGCCGGCGCCAGAGGGATGATGTGCCGCAGTCGGATGTCATTTACATACAGAAGGACAAGAGGGCGGTGAAGACACCTGTCACTGAGGTGTACCGCCAGTCGGAGGCGAGAGCCAAGATGGTTTCGGACCTCGGGGAAATGATCGACGCAAATGCAGATTCGCTCCTGAGGGTGAAGGGTGTCTTTGACCTGCTCGTTCCAAATGTCATCTACGATGAGCAGACAACCGAGCTGGTGAGCACCGAGTCCAATACGGAGATATCTCCTACTTCCGGATATGTCCGCGCTGGACAGCTTATAGTCTCAAAGGGAGAAATAGTGACCTCCGAAATCGAGCAGATGCTCGATTCATATAAGAAGGAAATGGAACTGAACCTGGGATATCTGGGACCTACCTTCCTCGTCATCCTTGGGAATATCCTGATATCCGCGGTGATGGTGTCCCTGCTGTACTTCCTGATTATGTTCTGCTGCCCGGCGGTATTCGAAGACAACAGGTACTATTATGTGCTGACCCTCTTCGTAATGTCGGCTCTGGCTACTCTGCTCTTGCCGAATCTTCAGGAGAAGTCCCTCTTCTTCGTGCCGTATTCCATCTTTGCCATCATGCTTCAGGCCTTTATGAGCCCGAAGGAGATTTCTCCGGTATATCTGGCGATGCTCTTCCCGCTTCTGCTGGCTACCAGCGACGGGGCAGTGCTCTTCATCACCTTCGCCGTGAGCGGTCTGCTGATGATATACGTGTTCAAGTATTTCCAGCAGGGATGGAAGCAATTCATTGCTGCGATGATCAATTTCGCAGTTGCGGCTTTGATTTACCTGGGATTCAGGGCGGCCGACTTCACTGCCGGTTCCGTATGGTATCCGCTGCTCGGTCTTTTTGTAGGCTCGCTCTTCTCCGTTGCCGGATATCCTCTGGTGTATCTCTTCGAGAAGATATTCAACCTTGCGTCGAATTCCCGCCTCTCCGAGCTTTGCAATACGTCCAACCCATTGATACGCAGCCTCGAGCAGAAGGCTCCCGGTACCTTCCAGCACTCTTTGCAGGTGATGAATATGGCGGATGCCGTGGCAAGGTCAGTGGATGTGAACCCGGATCTGGTTCGCGCGGGTGCGTTGTACCACGACATAGGCAAGATGAATAACCCTCTATGCTTCGTGGAGAACGAGTTCCAGCTCAACAACCCTGATACCAAGTATCACGAGGGACGCTCACCTCTTCAGAGTGCGCAGGAAATCATCAAGCACGTGGATGACGGACTGGAGATTGCAAAGAAGCACAGGCTGCCTTCTGTCATTTCCGGATTTATAGCCAGCCATCACGGTACTACATTGGTGCGCTATTTTTACAGCCAGTATCTGAATGAGGGCGGAAGCGAGGAGAATGCTGATGAGTTCCGCTACCACGGAAACAAGCCGAGAACCAAGGCGGAACTGATCGTGATGCTCTGCGACAGCGTCGAGGCGGCATCCAGAACATTGAAACAGAATACCCCGGAAGCATATTCCAAGTTCGTGGAGGGTATTGTTGCCGGAAAGATGGAAGAAGGACAGCTGGATGAGGCTGATATTACCATAAGCGAGCTGAAGGCTGTCAAGACAGCATTGAAGCAATACCTTGCCCAGCTTAACCACGAACGTATAGTTTATCCAAAGAATAAATTGAACAATAAATAGTTATGAAAGTATTAGAAAACAGAATCGACGATCTCAATCTCGAGCTCACAATCGAGGTTGAAGCTGCTGATTATGCAGAGATTGAAAGGAAGAAGCTTGCAGAGCGCAGGCGTACTGCCGATTTCAAGGGCTTCCGCAAGGGCAATGTGCCTGCTTCCATGATCAAGAGAGTCTTCGGGGAGCAGTGCCTCGTGGAGTCAGTAAACCAGGTAATTTCCCAGGCATTGGACAAGCATATTACCGACAATTCTCTCAGGATACTCGGTGAGCCTCTCTCTTCTGAGAAGCAGCCTGAGGTAGAGTGGGTGGACGGAAACAATTTCAGCTTCGTTTTCGATCTTGGACTCTATCCTGAGCTTAATTTTGAAGTTGTCAAGGAGGATAAGGTTCCTTCTTACGAAATCAGCGTTGCTGACAAGGACAAGACTTCCATGACCGAGAATCTCAAGAAGTACTACGAAGAGAAGAAGGAGGAAAAGTCCGATGAGGATATTGCCAAGGAGGCTTCCGACCGCCTTGAGAGCCAGTATAAGAATGAGGCTGAGTGGAGACTCTCCAAGGATATCAGGGATTACTTCGTGGGCAAGGCGGATGTCAAGCTTCCGGAAGAATTCCTCAAGAGGTGGCTGCTTGTCGCCAATGCAGGCAAGATTACCAAAGAAGATGTAGACAAGGAGTTCGACGGATTCCTCGCAGACTTCAAGTGGCAGCTCGTCCGTGGCTATCTTATGAAGAAGTTCGAGCTCAAGATCGAGGAGAACGATATTCGTGAGGCAGCAAAAGCCTTCGTGACATACCAGTATGCTATGTACGGCCTGGGCAATGTGCCTGAGGAGATGATCAACGAAGCTGTCGTGAACGTCCTTCAGGACCAGAAACAGGTCGAGCGTATGGTTGAGCAGGTTGAGGACAGCAAGGTGATGGCCAAGATCAAGGAGATCATTACCATCAAAGCAACCAAGATCACTTCAGAAAAGTTCCGCGCTCTCTAGCACCGGCCTCCTGGCACCGGTTTCCTGAGAACCGCTGCTTCCAACCTGATGTTCTTCGGACTGATTGACTTCAGTTTGATGAACTGCGTGCTTGCGGGTTTACAGTCGCTTGGCTTAAAAGGGTGACTTCATAGTCTTTCTGACTTTGAAGTCGCCCTTTGTTCCCGAATCGGTTTTTGCAATCCCGGATGCCCTTCTGCAGGCAGCTCGATGTGCCTTCTCAGGAACAAAACTGCGTAAGTTAATCCCGCAGCCCTACCCATCAGCCATTCCCGGCAGCGCATGCTCGGGTTGCAGGTCCGAAGCTGGAGCGCGTAGCTCTCAGGACTGTCGCGGACAGCGGCAAACCGCTGCCACTCCAGCCCTTCGGCTCCGCTTGTCCCTCCACAAGGTCCGGCTACGCCGTCCCTTGCGGCACCTCTTTGCCACGCCTT
>SFJB01000013.1 GCA_004555145.1 Bacteroidales bacterium
TCTCCTCGCGCGAAGGTGATATGATTTCCTGCGTGCCCAACGTGCCGCCGCTTATGACCACGCCCGGCAACTTCCGCCTGTCCAGCGGTTTCGGGTACAGGGAAGATCCGGTGTACGGTGGAGCCGAACGCCATGTTGGCCAGGATTTTGCAGCGGACAAGGGCACGCCGGTCTATGTCACGGGAGACGGGGTGGTGGAGAAGACTTCCTTCCAGTTCCGTGGCTACGGCAACGAAATAGTGATTGACCACGGCTACGGGTACAAGACACGGTATGCCCACCTCAATACCATAGAAGTGACTGAGGGTATGAAGCTGAGCCGCGGCGACCGTATAGGCACTGTGGGGAGCACGGGTAAGTCCACGGGCAACCACCTGCACTACGAGGTGATTTATATGGGGGAGAGGAAGAACCCCCGCAACTATATGGATGTGGATATGCCGGCAGACGAATATGCTGCGCTCATCAACAGGCGCGGAGCGGAGAATCCGGTGGGCAAACGTTCCAGCACGATGGAGCTCCTGAGAAGAAGCAATCGGGCTGATGACAATTGATGCGGATGAAGAAGTTTTTCGAATATGACGCCCTCAATTTCTCTTTGGGAAAGGTCAGGCGAAAGCTGGGGAAGCCCTTGTTGTGGGCTGTCCTCTATATCTTCGTAACTCTCACCGTTGCCATACTGGCTTATACCCTTTTCTCTCTCTTTATCAGCACTGACGTGGAGAAACAGCTCAAGGCTGAAATCAAGATGTACGAGGAGTTGTACCCGTCCCTGGTGCCTCAGGAGGGCATAGTGGGTGATGCCATCGCCTCCCTACAGTATAAGGACAACCGCATCTATGAGCAGGTCTTCCACGCAGATGCCCCTGCTGCGGATCCTATGGCCAGACTGGACATATTCTTCGCGGCTGACACCATCCCCGACATCCAGCTCTTCAGCTATACCCGTGACAAGGCGGACAGCCTTATGGAAAGGGCTGCAAAGGTGGACAGGGCGTTTGAAAAAATCTTCCGCACACTTTCCGACAGCGCCTATGTGGCCCCTCCTATGATGCTCCCTGTAGAAGATGTCTCATATTCGCAGATAGGTGCTTCCGTAGGAAAGAAGATGGATCCCTTCTACAAGGCCTACGTCTTCCACGAAGGTCTGGACATACTGGTGCCTCGCGGTACGCCCGTACTTGCTGCAGGGAACGGCGAGGTGCAGAGCGTCAGCACTTCGAAAAAGTTCGGCAAAACGGTGGAAATCAAGCTTGAGGGAGGATATCTCATGAGGTATGCGCATCTTGAGACAGTCTCCGTGAGACAGGGTCAGAAAGTGGGGAGGGGAGAAAGAATAGGAACTGCCGGAGTTACGGGAAAGTCCTTTGCCCCTCATCTTCACTACGAGCTGAGTTTGGACGGCCGGATTCTCGATCCCGTGCACTACCTCTTCGCTTCCGTCAGTGCTGACGAATATGCCAATATGCTCTATATGGCGGTGAATACAATGCAATCAATGGATTGATATGGAAAAGCTATATTATACCATAGGTGAAGTGGCCGGAATTTTGGGTGAACAGGTGTCTCTCGTCCGTTTCTGGAACAACAGTTACCCCGGGCTCTTCTCCGCAAAGCGCAATGCCAAAGGCAACAGATTCTATGTCAAGGAGGATGTGGAGACCTTCAAACAGCTGCACTATCTCGTGAAGGAGAAGGGAATGAAACTGGACGGAGCCGTGAAAGTGCTCAAGGAGGAGAAGGCGGAGGTTAAGGCCAGGGTCAAAGTTCTCGACAGCCTCAGGTCCCTCAGGGAGCGTATTGTGGAAATACGAAAGTCGCTGCCTTAATGCCATACGATTAAGCGGAAAAATTCATATCTTTGCATTTTGTACCGGAAAACGGACTATCAGGAAACAAATATATATATTTAGATATGGCCAGCATCAAAAAAACTACAACCGTACCAACTCCTGTCGATGAGCGCGAGACCTTCGTCTCCCTGCGCAAGAACTTTGCGGAGAACGAACAGCTCGCCCAGGAGAAGCTGAAAACCCTTTTCGAACTGCAGAATACCGATATCGAACTGGACAAGTTGCTCCAGCTGCGCGGTGAGCTTCCGGAAGAGGTGGCTTCTCTCGAGAACGAAGTGGAGTCACTCAAAGCCAAGTACGCCCGTATCGAGCAACTCATCAAGGGCTACAATGACGGCATAGAGCAGGATAAGAAGCATATCGAGGAACTTGATTCCGAGATTGAGGAATACCGCAAGAAACTTGAGAACATCTCCAACAGCAGGGAGTATGATTCGGTCAATAAGGAGCTTGAGAATCAGGGTCTTCTTCGCGATATCTCAGAGAAGCACATCCGTGAGGCACGCGAGGCTATCGATGCCCGTCGTTCAGACCTGGAGCGCATCTCTGACAACATCGCTATCCGCGAGGCCGACCTTGAGGCAAAGCGTGAGGAACTTTCCACCATAGTGGATTCCACCTCTGCCCAGGAGAAGGAGCTTGTGAAGAGGCGTGAGGCCTTCACTTCAAAGCTTGACGAAAGGACGCTGAGTGCATACGAGCGCATACGCAAGAGCACCCACAATCACCTTGCAGTGGTTTCCCTCTTCCCTCCAAAGTCCGAGGACGGTACTTTCGGTGACGCTTGCGGAGGCTGTTTCCACACCATCACCCCGCAAAGGCTCATTGATATTGCATCCGGCAAGAAACTCGTCATCTGCGAGCACTGCGGACGCATCGTGGTATCCCCTGAAATCTAAGAGCCATGCCTTCGCCTAAGACGACTCCTTCAAAGAAGAAGCACGAGGCTGTCAACTTCGAGGACCTGGGTCAGGAGATGGGCAACAAGCCCCCTCAGGCCCTGGATGTCGAAGAGGCTGTTCTCGGTGCGATGCTTCTTGAGCCGGAGTGCGTTGATATGGCCATGGAGGAACTGACGCCTTCCTGCTTCTACGATCCCCGCCACAAGATGGTTTTCGAGGCAATGTGCTCCCTTGTGAACGAGCACGTTTCCGTGGATATCATCACCGTGAGCAACAGGCTCAAGGAAAAGGGACAGCTCGAAGATGTGGGCGGCCCCGTGACGCTTGTGAACCTCTCCGAAAAGGTGGGTTCGGCTGCGCATATAGAATATTATACCCGCATCCTCAAGCAGAAGAACATCCAGAGGGATCTCATTACTGCTTCCTACGACATACTCAAGGAGTCGTTTGACGATTCCATCAAGGTGGATGAACTCATCGACCACGCGCAGACAAAGGTCTATAACGCTATCCAGAGCAATGTCCGCAAGGATGTCCAGGATATAGGCAGCCTCATCAACGAGGCAATGACCAGCCTCCAGGCCAAGCAGAGCCAGAACGGGCTCAGCGGAGTGCCTTCAGGCTTCCTGAGCCTTGACACCGTCACCATGGGCTGGCAGCCTTCGGATCTCATCATCCTCGCTGCCCGTCCTTCCGTCGGAAAGACCGCCTTCTCCCTGAACCTTGCCCGCAATGCGGCTGTGGACCACCATATGCCGGTAGCGTTTTTCTCCCTGGAAATGGCCGCAATCCAGCTGACAAACCGTCTCATCACTTCCGAATCGGGCCTGGCCCCGGATAAGATAAAGGGAGGAATAAAGCTGGAGGACTTCGAGTGGCAACAGCTTGAGTATCAGCTGAAGGCGCTTGCCAAGGCTCCTATCTACATTGACGATACCCCCAGCCTTCCTCTTATGGAATTCCGTACCAAGGCAAAGAACCTGGTAAAGAACAAGGGCGTGAGGCTGATAATCATAGACTATCTCCAGCTCATCCAGGGACCGACTGAACTCAAGGGTATGCGAGAACAGGAGGTTGCTGCCATATCCCGTACGCTCAAGGCAACGGCCAAGGAACTGAACGTCCCAATCATTGCCCTCTCGCAGCTCTCCCGTCAGGCGGTAACCAGGCAGGGCGGCGGTGGAAAGCCGCAGCTCTCGGATCTTCGTGAGTCCGGCTCCATTGAGCAGGATGCGGATATGGTGATTTTCATCCACAGACCCGATTATGTGGGCTTGAGCGACAATGAGGGAGACAAGGAGAAAACCCAGATCATCATAGCCAAGCACCGAAACGGCGAGACAAAAGATATTGACATGCTCTTCAAGGGCGAGAAACTGCGCTTTGTTGAGCTTGATGATGCCCTTGACGTCAGGGCTTCCTCAATGCCGGTGGAGTCGGCGTTGAATTCGTCCGAATACAATGAGTTCGAATAAAAAGAGAGAAAACAACATATCCCACCGCGGCAGGGTGGTTGAGATTACTCCGGAGTTGACTTCAGTAGAAATCATCTCCGAGGCCGCCTGCGCTTCGTGCCACGCCAAGGGGCTCTGCGGCCTGGGTGAATCCAAGGCCAAGCTCGTGCAACTGCCTACAAGTCCTTATCTGAACCTCGCTCCGGGAGATGAGGTGGAGGTGCTGCTCAGCGCATCTATGGGCCATAAGGCTGTGTGGATAGCCTATGTAATCCCTTGCTTTCTGCTCATAGCAGTGCTCCTGGTACTCACTTCCACTGCTTTTGGGGAGCTTGTCAGCGGGCTTTGCGCAATCGCCTCCGTGCTCTTGTACTATTTTGCGGTCTGGCTTTTCAGAGACAGGCTCAGGAACGAATATATATTTAAGATCAAAAAATAATGACAAACACTGTAATTCTGACTGTCGTGATTCTCACGGTGTTGGGACTTCTCCTTGCCCTGATTCTCTTCTGGGTGGCAAAGAAGTTCAAAGTTGAGGAGGATCCGCGAATTGATGAAGTGGAGAAGGTGATGCCGGGCGCCAATTGCGGCGGCTGCGGTTTTGCCGGTTGCCGCGCTTTTGCCGATGCGGCTGTCAAGGCTCCCAATCTGGACAATCAGTTCTGCCCCGTAGGCGGCAACGAAACAATGAAGAAGGTTGCTGCCATTCTCGGGTATGAGGTGGCTGAAAAAGCTCCTCAGGTGGCCGTGGTGCGTTGCAACGGCAGCTGTGAGAACAGGCCTCGCGTCAATGATTATGACGGCGTGAAATCCTGCAAGGTCAAGGCTGCCCTGTACAGCGGAGACACTCTCTGTTCTTTCGGCTGTGTGGGCTGCGGCGACTGCGTCATGGCCTGCCAGTTCGGCGCCATCTCAATGGATCCCCAGACCGGCCTTCCTGTCGTGGATGAGACCAAGTGTACTGCCTGCGGCGCCTGTGCCAAGGCTTGTCCTAAGTCAGTCATCGAAATCCGCAACGCCGGCACTACCCCTAAGAACAAGCGAAGGGTATATGTGAGTTGCGTCAACAAGGACAAGGGCGGAGTGGCAAGAAAGGCCTGCAAGGCTGCCTGCATAGGTTGTGGCAAGTGCCAGAAGGTCTGCAAGTTCGGTGCTATCACCATCGAGAACAACCTCAGCTACATCGACTACTCCAAGTGCAAAGCCTGCGGCCAGTGCTTCTTCGAGTGCCCTACCGGAGCTATCCACGTGGTGAATTTCACCCCAAAGAAAGTTGAACCGAAGCCGGAAATCAAAAAGGAGGTCACAAATGAGTAAACTGACTTTCTCCATCGGAGGAATACATCCGAATGACAATAAGATATCCAGGAACTGCAAGATAGAAGTGCTGCCTCTTCCGAAGACTATGTATGTCTCTATGGCACAGCACCTTGGAGCTCCTGCAAAGCCAATAGTGGCAGTAGGCGACAGTGTAAAGACCGGACAGGTGATCGCTGAGCCGGGCGGATTCATTTCCGCATTCGTCCACTCTCCGGCCAGCGGTACGGTGAAGAGCATAGCTCCCCGCAAAGACCTCGCCGGAAACAACGTGATGCATATAGAAATAGCAGTGGAAGGCGACGAGTGGGCAGAGGGCATAGATCTCTCCGATACCCTTGTGACCGAGATTCCTGAGGACCGCAATGCAATGCTCGAAAGAATCAAGGCATGCGGCGTGGTGGGTCTGGGCGGCGCAACCTTCCCTACCCACGTGAAGCTTAATCCGGCTCCGGGAAGCAAGGCGGAGTGCCTCATCCTTAACGGTGCCGAGTGCGAGCCTTTCCTGACCAGCGACTTCCGCATCCTCCTCGAGAGGACAAAGGAAATCGTTGTGGGCGCGGCAATCATGCAGAAGATTCTTGGCGGCTGCCGTACCGTCATCGCAATTGAAGAGAACAAGCCCGAGGCAATCGAAGCCGTAAACAGGGCCATTTCCGAGTTGGCATATCCGGGCATGGAGGTGGCCGTGATGAAGAAGCGCTACCCTCAGGGCGGAGAAAAGCAGCTCATAGATGCTGTGATGAAGCGCCAGGTGAAGTCCGGAGGACTTCCGATCAGCGTCGGCGCAGTGGTGCAGAACGTGGCCACGTCCCTCGCGGTATATGAGGCGGTTCAGAAGAACATCCCGCTGATTACCAACGTGCTTACCATCACCGGAAACTGTCTCCCGGTCGAGAAGCAGCACAATTACAAGTTCCGCATAGGTATGCCTCTGAGCTACATCATCGAGCAGGCGGGTGGCATCCCTGAAGCAGCAGCCAAGCTTGTGAGCGGCGGTCCTATGATGGGTAAGGCAATAGCCAACGTGGAAGCCGCCACCGTGAAGGGATCCTCATCCGTGCTCTACCTCAGCGAAGAGTCCACCAGGAGGAAGCCTCAGAGCAACTGCATACGTTGCGGCAAGTGTGCTGATGCCTGCCCAATGGGTCTGGAACCTTTCCTGCTCTACCGTCTCAACAAGGCCGGCAATACCGATGAGCTTGAGAAGAACGCGGTGCAGGATTGTATCGAGTGCGGGTGCTGTCTTTACAGTTGCCCGGCAAACATCCCTCTGCTTGATATGATACGTCAGGCCAAGGGTCAGGTTATGGGAATAATACGTGCCCGCGCCGCAGCCGCAAAAGCTGCCGCAGAGGCATCCAAAAAGTAGTTGTGACTATGGACAAGTATATAGTATCGCCTAATCCGCATCTTCACTCTCCCCTCAGCACCCAATCGATTATGAGGGACGTGATTATCGCGCTCGCGCCCGCCACACTGGTATCAGTGCTTTTCTATGGCTGGTCCGAACTCCTCGTGCTTGCGGTCAGCATAGCGGCCTGCGTGCTTACGGAGTGGGCCGTAACCAAGTTTATGATGAAGAAGCCTTCCACGATTGCGGACCTTTCCGCCGTGGTGACCGGTCTCCTTCTCGCCCTGAACCTGCCTTCCACCTGCCCTTGGTGGATAGTGCTCATCGGCGCAGTGTTCGCAATCGGAGTTGTCAAACTCACTTTCGGCGGCATAGGCCAGAATGTATTCAACCCTGCCATCGCGGGCCGTGTCTTCCTCCTGATTTCCTTCCCCGCCCAGATGACCGACTGGACCGTGCCTCAGGGCTTCATCCATTCCACTGATGCCGTGTCCGGCGCCACTCTGCTCGGACGCTATGCGGAGGGTGGCGTGGAGGCTGTGAGCGGCACTGACTACCTCAACACGCTCTTCCTCAACATCGGAGGTTCTGCCGGTGAGATTTCAGCATTCGCGCTTCTCCTCGGTTTCGTGTACCTCCTCGTCCGCAGGGTGGTAAAGCCTTGGATTCCGCTCAGCATCTTCCTCACCATATTCGTGATTTCCGGAATTTTCTGGCTTGTGGACCCTTCCACCTACACCGATCCTGTCTTCAACATCCTCACCGGCGGTGTCATACTCGGAGCCTGCTTTATGGCCACCGATTACGTCACCTCGCCTATGGCTGCCTGGGGCGGAGTCATCTACGGTATAGGCATCGGTCTCATCCTTATGATGATACGTTACTTCGGATCATATCCTGAAGGTATGTCCTTTGCGATTCTTATTATGAACTGCGTGGTACCTCTTCTGAACAACTGGTTCCACGGCAAAAAGTACGGGAGGTCTTAATTATGGCAGCAAAATCAACACTCGTGAATATGGTCGCTTGCCTCTCAGCCGTGTGCCTCGTGTGCTCGGCAGTGCTTGCGGGAACGTATGCAATGACCGTGAATCCGATTGAGAAGGCACAGCAGGCCAAAACCGACGCATCTATAGCAAAGGTCCTTCCGGAATTCGGAACCAGTCCCGTGGAGATGAGCATCTCAGTGGCGGGCACCGACTACAAATACTACAAGGCCGAGGGCTCAGGCTATGCGGTGATTTCCACTGTAATAGGCTTCGGCGGTCCGCTGAGCGTAATGGTGGGCATCAGGGAAGACGGCACCATTCACAACACTGCCGTGCTTTCCCACAGCGAGACTCCGGGCCTCGGGGCCAAGTGCGCCACCGATCAGGCCTTCATCAATCAGTTCTGCGGATGGAACCCTGATGAAAAGCAGCTCAAGGTGAGCAAGGACGGAGGCGCGGTAGATGCCATCACGGCTTCCACCATCACCTCCAGGGCCTATTCCCTTGCGCTTGCAAATGCGGTGGAGGTGTATAAAACCATTAAAATGAACGAGAACAATGAGCAATAAGTTATCCCTTATCACTGACGGGCTTGTAAAGAACAACCCTACATTCGTGCTGGTGCTCGGTATGTGTCCTACACTCGCCACCACCACTTCTGCCCTCAATGGTCTCGAGATGGGGCTGGCAACTCTCTTTGTGCTGGTACTAAGCAACATAGTGATTTCGCTCGTGGCGCCGGCCGTGCCTGACAAGGTCAGAATCCCTGTCTATATCGTGATTATCGCCACTTTCGTGACAGTGCTCCAGTTGCTGATGCAGGCCTTCGTGCCTACGGTTTACGATACCCTGGGACTTTTCATCCCTCTAATCGTGGTGAATTGCATAGTTCTCGGACGCGCCGAGGCTTTTGCCAACAAGAATTCAGTCGGTGCCTCCGCCCTTGACGGAATAGGCATAGGTTTGGGCTTCACCCTCTCCCTGACCGTCATCGGCATCGTCCGCGAGATTCTGGGAAGCGGCTCCGTGTTCGGATGGAAGTTCATTCCTGGCGACGGTATCCTTGCTTTCGTGATGGCTCCCGGTGCCTTCATCGCCTTGGGTTACCTTATGGTTCTGTTCAATAAGTATCTGGCAAAAAAATAAGCTTGCGTTATGGAATATTTGCTTATCATCATTTCGGCGATATTTGTCAATAATATCCTCCTCGCCCAGTTCCTCGGCGTCTGCCCTTTCCTGGGTGTGTCAAACAAGCTTTCCACAGCCGTGGGCATGTCCGGAGCCGTGTGCTTCGTGATCACCCTCGCCACCGTGGTGACCTACCTTCTCAACCAGTACCTTCTGGTTCCTTTCGGACTTACTTTCCTTCAGACCATCTCCTTCATCCTGGTCATTGCCGCCCTGGTGCAGATGGTTGAGATCATACTAAAGAAGATCAGCCCGTCCCTCTATCAGGCTCTGGGCATCTTCCTTCCTCTCATCACCACCAACTGCGCCGTGCTTGGCGTAGCCATCACCGTGGTGAGCAAAGAATTTACCTTCGGAGGCGAGAGCGCTATGCTCAATCTCGGAGAGGCCACCGTCTATGCCTTTGCAACCGCGCTGGGCTACGGACTTGCAATGTGCCTCTTCGCCGGACTCCGCGAGCATCTCTCGATGAATGATGTGCCGAAGCCTTTCAAAGGCCTGCCTATCGCCCTCATCACTGCGGGTATTATGGCCATGGCTTTCCTGGGCTTCTCAGGTATAGTTTAGAAACACTTTAAAAAATGTTATTATGAAGAAGTTTATTATTGTTGTAATTGCTGCCCTCGGCCTTGCAGCCACTGCAATGGCTCAGCCTCGAGCACTCGGTGTGCGCGTAACCTATGGAGCTGAGATTTCTTATCAGCACAACCTTGGAAGCAACTTCCTTGAGGCTGACCTCGGACTGTTCGGAAACGGATTCTACCTCACCGGAGTGTATGATTTCATTTTCGCAAACGAGGGTGACTTCAACTTCTATGCAGGCCCTGGCGCACAGCTCGGTTTGGCTTCCTATACAAACGAGGAGGGCAACAAGAGCCTTGCATTTGGCGCTGGCGTAGTTGGACAGGTAGGCGCAGAATACAATTTCGCCTCAATTCCTCTCCAGATGTCCCTGGATTGGAGGCCTTGCTTCAGCATTACCGGCGGCGGTTTCGGCTGGCAGGGATTCGCCCTTGGCATCCGCTACAGATTCTAGTCTGAACTTTGACGCTCCAAAGTGGTCGGAACTTTGTGTTTCGGCCACTTTTTTTGTACCTTTGAGAAATATTGTTTTTCTATGAAGAGGTTTGAGATTCTCACGAAAGAAATGCTGACCCCAACTATCTGCAGAATGTCCGTGTACGCTCCTCTGCTTGCAAAAGCTGCTCAGCCGGGACAGTTCCTGATGGTGAGGACTGACGAAAAAGGCGAACGTATTCCACTGACTGTCAGTGACTACGATCGCGAGATCGGTTCGGTGACCATAGATTCGCTCATGGATGAGATGGGCTTCAAGGCCGTGTTCATAGGAACGGGTGCCGGACTCCCGAAGTTTATGGGCATACCGGGAGAGAACCTTTGCGGCGTATTCTCGGCCAACGAATTCCTCACCCGCAACAATCTTATGCGCGCATACAGGGACGATTACCTGACCCCGATTCACGCGGGGCGCAAGGTGTGCGTGGTAGGAGGTGGCAACGTGGCAATGGATGCGGCCCGCACCGCACTGCGTCTGGGTGCTGAAGTGCACATCGTGTACAGACGTACTGAAGCTGAACTCCCTGCGCGTAAGGAGGAGGTGCACCACGCAAAGCAGGAGGGAATCGTGTTCGACCTGCTCACCAACCCGGTGGAAATACTGGGTGACGAAAAGGGCTGGGTGAGGTCCATCAAGTGCATGCGTATGGAGCTGGGAGAAGCCGACGAGAGCGGCCGCCGCAGCCCTGTACCTGTGCCGGGTTCAGAGTTCGAGATAGATGCCGACACCGTCATTATGGCACTCGGCACCTCTTCCAACCCGCTGATTGCAAAGACCACCGCAGGCCTGGAAACCACCCGCCGCGGCTGTCTCGTTGCGGACGCCGAGGGTGCAACGACCCGCCCGGGAGTGTTTGCCGGAGGCGACGCAGTGACCGGAGCTGCAACCGTCATCCTTGCCATGGGAGCCGGCCGTACCGCCGCCAGGTCAATAGACGCATACATCAAAAATCTATAGTCAACAATGAAAGCAAGTTCAATTGGGAAAACACTCCTTACCTGGAAATTCTGGAAGGAAATGCTCACGATCACTATCGCAATGTCGATTGCGGCTGCAGCTGTGTATTATTTCCTGATGCCAAGCAAACTTGTGGTGGGAAGCATCTCGGGTCTTTCCATCGTCATCAGCGGCATCTTCGAGAAGTTCGGTATGGAGGTGAAGGTCTCCACTGTCGTCTTCATAATCAATGCCATACTCCTTATCCTTGCCTGGTTCCTGATAGGCAAGGAGTTTGGAGTCAAGACAGCCTACGCGGCCCTCGTTCTCGCCCCGCTGATCGATATGTGGGAAATTATCTGCCCTTACGAGCGCCTGGTGGAAGCCGGCACTACTTCGGTTATGGGAGACATCTGGTTTGACCTGATATGCTTCATCTTGATACTCAGCGCCTCGCAGGCCATACTCTTCCGTATCAATGCCTCCACCGGCGGTTTGGACATACTTGCCAAAATTGTCAACAAGTACCTTCATTTCGATATAGGAATGTCAGTGACTATTGCGGGCGTCGTCATCTGCTGCACGGCCTTTGCCATCAACCCGTTCCGCCTTGTGGTAATAGGCCTTATCGGCACCTGGATGAACGGTCTCATCGTGGATTACTTCATGATGAGCCTCAACAAGCGCAAGAGGGTATGCATCATTTCGGAAGACTATGAGCGCATACGCGACTACATCATCAACACCATAGTCCGCGGATGCAGCCTTTACGAGGTCACGGGAGGATTTTCCGGCAACAAGACAATGGAAATCCAGAGCCTTCTGACCCAGGATGAGTTTGCGAAACTTATGACCTGGATCCGTGCCAACGAAATCAAGGCATTCATCACGGCCGGAAACGTCAGCGAGGTTTACGGCATCTGGTCTGAGCACAAGAAGCACCGCCGCCATTAAGACCCAGGCCTGAGAGCCAGAGGCCTAGAGCCGTTATCGCAGCGTTGATGAGCAGAAGCTCGAAGCCTATGCGGTAACCGCCGAACCATTCCGCGCTGTGGGCGGAAAGAATCATACAGATAATCGGCGAAAGTATGCAGATGAGGGGCGCAAAACGGTCCCTGACAGCACGTTTTGTGAAGATGCCGTAGCAGTAAAGACCCAGCAGAGGGCCGTAGGTATAGGATGCGACAGTGTAAACGGCGTTAATCACGCTCTCGTTACCTATGGCCTTGAATCCAAGAATCACGAAGCCCATCACTATGGCAGCGCAGGTATGCACGCGCTGCCTAGTCTTTTTAAGCGTGGCCTCATCCTGTTTCCTGTCGGCCTTCAGCACATCCACGGTGAAGGAGGTGGTGAGGGCTGTCAGAGCGGATCCGGCGCTGCTGAAGGCTGCCGACACAAGCCCGAGCACGAAAAGGACCTGCACTGCTGCAGGCATAAAATGCGTCCCCGAGACGTCGCTGCCGCAGGCCACGGTAGGGAAGAGGTCGTCAGGCTTGGCGAAACTGATTCCCTTTTCGGCGGCGAAGGTATAAAGCAGCACTCCCAGGCAGAGAAAGAGAAAGTTGACAGGCAGGAAGGCTACTCCGTACGAGAGCACGTTCTTGCGGCTTTCCCTCAGGTTGCGGCAGGATAGGTTCTTCTGCATCATATCCTGGTCCAGCCCGGTCATTGCTATGGTGGTGAACATGCCTGAGAGGAACTGTTTCCAGAAATATCGGGTGTCCTTGACATCGTCGAAATACCACATCCTGCACATCCCGCTGCCCTCAATGGTCTTGCACAAGCCTCCGAAGTCCAGCCCCATCTCCTTGGCAATCACCAATATGCACAGCACGACAGCACCCACGAGGCACAAGGTCTGCACCATATCCGTCCACACCAGTGTCCTCACCCCGCCCCTGAAGGTGTAGAGCCACACAATCACCATAGTGATGAGCACATTAAGCCAGAACGGCACTCCCAGCGGACCGAAGAAGACCAGCTGGAGCACGATGGCGGTGAGGTACATCCTAACCCCGCATCCAAGCAGCTTCGACAGCAGGAAAAAGGCGGCTCCGCTGCCGTAACTGAATTTCCCGAAACGTCCCTCGAGGTAGCCGTAGAGGCTGTTGAGGTTCATTCTGTAGTAAAGAGGAAGCAACACGTAGGCAATTGCTACGTAACCCGCAATGAAACCCAGAGCCATCTGGAGGTAAGCGAACTGCGACGCCTGCACCATCCCCGGCACGGAAATGAAGGTCACTCCGGAAATTGATGTGCCCACCATCGCTATCGCAACCACGTACCACGGAGACTTGCCGCCTCCCTTGAAAAAATCTGCATTCCCACCTCCCTTGCCGGAGGTGTACATACTTATCCCTACGAGAAGGGCAAAGTAGCATATAACGACAGCTGCAATCATAAGCACGCAAAATTACGACAAAAAAAACTTATATTTGTAAGTTATTATGGAGCAAATTCTGAAAGAATATACCAATAAGGAATACGACAGCGGTTTCGTCACCGAAGTCGAGCAGGAATATGTGCCGAAAGGTCTGAATGAAGACATCATCAGGCTCATTTCCTCCAAGAAACAGGAACCTCAGTGGCTTCTTGACTTCCGCCTGGACGCATTCCGCAAATGGAAGGAGATGACACCGCCGCACTGGGGACACCTCAGACTGCCGGAAATCGACTTCCAGGACATCATATACTACGCTGCCCCCAAACGCGACGAGGACAGGCCTACGGAAATAGATCCGGCGCTTATGGAGACCTTCGACAAACTGGGCATCCCGCTCAACGAAAGGGAGGCTCTGGCAGGGGTGAAGTCTTCCCGCGAGGTGGCTGTCGATGCCGTCTTCGACTCAGTGAGCGTGAAAACCACCTTCAGCAAGACGCTCTCGGAGAAAGGCATCATCTTCTGCTCGTTCTCGGAAGCGGTGCGCGAGCATCCGGACCTGGTGCGCAGGTACCTGGCGAGCGTAGTCCCGGTGGGCGACAATTTCTACGCCGCCCTGAACTCGGCCGTATTCTCCGACGGCTCCTTCTGCTACATCCCAAAGGGCGTCAAGTGCCCTATGGAACTTTCCAGTTACTTCCGCATCAACGCGGGTGGCACCGGCCAGTTCGAGCGTACGCTCATCGTGGCGGACGAGGGCTCGCAACTGAGCTATATGGAGGGCTGCACGGCACCGATGCGTGATGAGCACCAGCTGCACGCGGCCGTCGTGGAAATCGTGGTGGAGAAGGATGCCGACGTGAAGTACAGCACGGTGCAGAACTGGTACCCCGGCGATGCCAGGGGCAGGGGAGGCATACTCAACCTTGTCACCAAAAGGGGAATATGCAAGGGCAGCGGCTCACACTTGAGCTGGACCCAGGTGGAGACGGGTTCCGCGATTACCTGGAAGTATCCCAGCACCATACTCAAGGGCGACAATTCCTCCTCGGAGTTCTACAGCGTGGCAATGACCAACAACTTCCAGCAGGCGGACACGGGTACCAAGATGATACATCTGGGCCGCAATACCCGAAGCCGCATCGTGTCCAAGGGCATATCGGCAGGGTTCAGCGAGAACAGTTACCGAGGCCTGGTGCACATGGCGCCTACAGCGGAGGGCGCCCGCAACTTCTCGCAGTGCGACTCCCTGCTCATCGGGGACAAGTGCGGTGCCCATACCTTCCCGCTGATAAGGAACAGGTGCAGCTCCGCAGTCGTGGAGCACGAGGCCACCACCTCCAAAATCAGCGAGGACCAGCTCTTCTACTGCACCCAGAGGGGTATTTCCTCTGAAGATGCAGTTGGACTTATTGTAGGAGGTTATGCAAAGGAAGTGCTCTCCCGCCTTCCTATGGAATTTGCCGTCGAGGCCGGAAAACTTCTTTCTGTATCCCTCGAAGGCGCAGTAGGTTAGTTGCTTATGGAATGGATCAATTATACACTCTTCACCCTCGGCAAAGACACTCCGGTGCTGCTGATTGACCTGATCACTTCGCTGCTCGGGCTCAGTTGCGTGTTTCTCGCAGGACGCAAGTCGAAGTACAACTTCTGGGTGGGCTATCTTTACAATATATGCCTCTTCCTGATGTTCTGGAACAAGTGCCTCTACGCCAGTCTTCTGCTTCAGCCCGTATCGTTGGTAATCAACGTTATCGGACATTACCGCTGGACCCATCCGCGCGAAGGGGAGCAGAGCAGCGGGGATGCAAAGACCCTCAAGGTGACAAAGCTCAGCTGGCCCGGCAGGGCTATTTCAGTGCTTGCCGTGCTCGTGATTGCCGGCCTCTGGGGCTGGGTGCTCAAGTGTCTCTTCCCTTCGGACCCGCATCCTTATCTGGACACCTGCGTGACTGTGCTCATCCTTGTCGCCCAGTTGCTCAGCGCTATGAAGAAATGGGATTGCTGGGTGGCGTGGATACTCGTGAACGTTGCGCAACTTGCTCTGCATCTATCTGTGGGACACGTATTTATGCCTATAGTCTGTGCGCTCTACCTCGCCAATGCCATATGGTCGCTGGTGGGCTGGAGCAAATCCATCAAAAAAGGAGAATAGTTTATGAACGAGATATTGCTTGAAATCAAGGACCTGCACGCCAAGGTGGAGGGCAGGGAAATCCTCAAAGGTGTGAATCTTATCATACGCAGGGGAGAAGTACACGCGGTCATGGGACCGAATGGGGCAGGAAAGAGTACCCTGGGTGCAGTTCTGACGGGACGTCCGGGATATGAGGTGACATCCGGGAGCGTGGTTTACGACGGACGTGACCTGCTTGCAATGAGCCCGGAGGAAAGGTCCTGGGCCGGTCTTTTCCTGAGCTTCCAGTATCCGGTCGAGATTCCCGGCGTGAGCATCACCAATTTCATGAAGGCGGCAGTCAACGCACGCCGCAAGGCCCTTGGCCTGGAAGAACTCAAACCTGCAGAATATCTCAAGCTCCTGAAGGAGAAGATGGCCTTCGTGAAGATGAAGGGAGAATTTGCAAAGAGGGAAGTCAATGTAGGCTTCTCGGGAGGGGAGAAGAAGCGCAACGAAATCTTCCAGATGGCTATGCTCGAGCCTGTGCTGAGCATACTGGACGAAACGGATTCCGGACTTGACGTGGATGCACTCAGGATAGTTGCAGAGGGCGTGAATGCCCTGCGTACCCCTCAAACCGCATCTATAGTCATCACCCACTACAAGCGTCTGCTCGACTATATCGTGCCGGATATCGTACACGTGCTCAAGGACGGACGCATCGTCCGCACAGCCGGCAGGGAACTCGTGGACCTCATCGAAGAAAAGGGTTACGAAAACATAATCTGATGCGTATGGACAAGGTTTTCGTGATAGGCAGGGACCCCGTTCCGCAATTGGTCAGACTCTCCGCATCCGAGGAGTTCAGGGCTGTGTTTGTGGCTCTTCCCGGGGTGAAGGACAAACTCTGTCTCGAACTGGACATTGACGGACCCGGCTGCAAGGTGGACATCGCAGGTCTCTACGTTTGCGATGGTGACGACAGGCTGGAAATGGAAATCACCGTGAAGCACAACAGCGGCGGCAGCGAATCCGTGCAGCAGTTCCTGGGGGTGGCCGGAGGCTCATCAAAGGCAGTGTTCAACGGTCTGGTGTACGTGGCACCGGGTGCCGGCAAGACCAAGGCACGCCAGGAAAGCCGCAGCATACTCCTTGATTCAGGCGCCTTTGTGGAGTCCCGTCCCCAGCTGGAGATTTACGCTGACGACGTGGAGTGCTCCCACGGCTGCACCTCTGGTTTCCTTTCCGAAGAGGAACTCTTCTATATGCGCTCCAGGGGCATTCCGGAGAATGAGGCCCGCCATCTTCAGAAAATTGCCTTCCTCGCCCCTGTGCTCAGGCGGCTTCCGGAAGACCTGGTCAAAGAAGTATATGACAGTCTATCCTGAGGTAAAGATCAATCTCGGCTTGAGCGTGCTGCGCAGGCGTGATGACGGTTTCCACGACCTGGAGACCCTCTTCCTGCCTTGCGATGCCTTCCACGATGAGCTCAGCATAGAGCCTGCCACGGGCACCGAGGCTTCCTTTGAACTGGTCGGCGGCTCCTGGGCTCCCGAGACCGACCTAAGCTACAAGGCCTGGCTTATGCTCAGGGAGGAGTTCGGGATTCCTCCGGTGAATATGCGTCTTGTCAAGGGAAGTCCTGTGGGAGCAGGTCTCGGGGGCGGTTCCGCAGATGCTGCATACGCCCTTCGCGCCTTGTCGGAAATGTTCTCCCTCGGGTTGGATGATGATGCTCTGGCCACCCGTGCAGCGAAACTCGGTTCCGATTGCGCCTTCTTCATTTATGGCCGTCCTATGTTCGGAGAAGGCCGTGGGGAGGTGCTTACGCCTTATGAACTTGACCTTGATGCCTACCGCCTTGAACTGGTCATTCCTGACGGAAGCGCTGTCAGTACCCGCGAAGCCTACGCTTCCGTGCTTACGCGTGACGCCCACCCCGAACTGGGCCGAATGCCTCTGCGTGAAGCACTTGCACTGCCTGTGGAGCAGTGGAAAGATGCTTTGGTAAATGATTTCGAGTACTCCGTGTTCCCGGCTCATCCTGAAATCGCTGCTGCAAAGAGTGAATTCTACGGGCGCGGTGCCATATATGCCTCCATGTCCGGTTCCGGCTCGGCGGTGTTCGGACTTTTCAAGAAATAAACCCTATTGTTTTGAATCCTGACCGGCACACATACGCAAGTCGTCAAGGCTTGTCTGAAGACAGCAAGAGGATTGCCCGCAATACTCTGCTCCTGTATGTGCGTATGTTGCTGCTGCTTTTTATCGGTCTCTTCACTTCCCGCGTGGTGCTGGCTGCATTGGGGGAGACGGATTACGGCGTGTACAACGCTGTCGGCGGTATGGTTACGGTGTTCACCTTCCTGACAGCCAGCATTTCGTCTGCCATCAGCCGCTTCCTTGCCTTTGAACTGGGAAACGGCGGGGATGCCACCCGTATGCGCAAGCTTTTCTCTGCCGGAATTGCCATTCAACTGGTCTTTGCACTCGTGCTGGTGATACTTGCCGAAACTGCGGGTCTGTGGTTCCTCCACCATAGGATGAATATCCCGGACGGGCGTATGGGTGCTGCTGAAATCGTGCTCCAGTGCTCTCTGGTGGCGCTTGTGATTCAACTGCTCGCGATTCCGTACAACGCTGCCATCATTGCCCGCGAGAAGATGTCTGCCTTTGCCTTCATCAGCCTGCTTGAGGCCGGGCTGAAACTTGCGGTCGCCCTGATGGTGAAGTATTGCCTGAACGATCGTCTGGTGCTGTATGCCTTTCTTATGGCTGCTGTCGCTCTGGTGGTCAGGATGAGTTATGGCTATTATTGCCGCCGTCATTTCCCGGAAAGCAGGGGAAAACTGATTGTAGATCGCTCCCTTCTCAGGGAAATCTTTTCCTTTTCCGGCTGGAACTTTTTCGGGTCGAGCTCGTATGTGCTTAATACCCAGGGAGTCACTATCCTGGTTAATATTTTCTTCGGAGTTGCCTTGAATGCTGCTCGAGGGGTCGCACTGCAGATCGAGAACATTGCCAAGCAGTTCGTAAGCAACTTCCTCACTGCCATCAATCCTCAGATTACCAAGTCCTGGGCCTCGGGAAACAGGGATTACTGCTTCTCGCTGGTAGCAAAGGGTGTGAAGTTTTCCCTCCTGGTGATTCTAGCCTTTTTCCTGCCTCTCTATTTCGAGGCGGAGTGCGCCCTTGATCTCTGGCTCGCCAAAGTGCCTGCGCATAGTGCTGATTTCGTGAGACTTGCGCTTGTGGGACTGCTGGTGGATATGGTAGGTAACCCGCTTCTTACCCTGATACTCGCCACCGGGAAGGTGCGCAACTATTATCTCCTCACCGGCCTGACTTCCTATCTCTGTCTGCCGCTCGCCTGGCTTGCTTTCAAGCTGGGAGCTCCTGTGGAGTGGTCGTATGTCTCCTTCATACTCATATATCTGATTGTGCTCTTGGAGCGCTTCGTCATGGCCCGTCGCATCGCCTCTTTCCCTCTCGGGAAGTTCTTCCGCTCACTTGCTCCTATGCTGCAGGTTTTTGCCCTGGCTTTTGCCCTTGCCTTTCTGGCGCATCTGCTTATGCCTCAAGGAATTCTGCGACTGCTGCTGGTGTGCGCTGTCTCCTGGCTGGCTTTGCTTGGCTTCACATGTCTTTTAGCTCTCACTCCCGGTGAAAGGGCCTTCCTTACCAGAAAGCTTGGCCGGCATCGCGTGCCGCTGAAATGGGCTCTCGAGGATGGATATTACGAAGTGTTCGGCCGACGTCCGGACCTGAACCGGCCACGCCGATACACGGAAAAGCTGCAAAAGATGATTCTGCGCGACCACAATCCATTGTATCACAGGCTTGTGGATAAGGCGGAGGTGAAGTCGTATGTTTCTTCCCTGATAGGGGAGGAGCATATCATCCCGACGCTTGGCGTTTGGTCGAGAGCGGAAGATATAGACTGGGATATCCTGCCGGACTGCTTTGTGCTGAAATGTACCCACGACAGCGGGAGTGCTTTGATTTGCCGGGACAAGGCCTCCTTTGACAGGGAAGCTGCCTGCGAGAAACTGGGGGCTGCCCTGAGCCGAGATTATTGGAAAGTGTCCCGCGAATGGGCTTATAAGGGGGTGAAGCCACGCATAATTGCCGAGGCCTATCTCGGGGACGATGTGGCGGATTATAAGTTCTTCTGTTTCAACGGAAAACCTGAACTTCTCTTCGTTGCCACCGAGAGGCAGAAGGAGGGGGAAGAGGTGAAATTCGACTTCTTCGATATGTCCTTCAATCATCTGGATATACGCAACGGCCATCCGAATGCCTCTGTGCCGCCGGCCCGTCCTGAGCATTTTGAGGAGATGAAGGACCTTGCTGCAACGCTTTCTGCCGGGCTGCCTCAGGTGCGTGTGGACTTTTATGAGTTAGGAGGAAAGGTGTATTTTGGGGAATATACTTTCTATCACTTCCGCGGTCTGGTGCCTTTTGAGCCGGACGGCTGGGATGTCAAAATTGGAAATTTATGGAAAGAGTAGCAATATATACTTGTATAGTAGGGGCTTATGATGAGTTGAAACAGCCTCGGGTGATTACACCCGAGATGGATTACATTTGCTTCGTGGGACCGGGTGAGAAGACTTGCGACAGGATAGGAGTGTGGTGGATAAGGGAACTCGGAAGCCCAGAAGCCAGTGCGCCGGGTATGCCGCTCAAAGACAAGGCCCTGCTGTCCCGTTTTCCCAAGATGCATCCGCAGCTTTTGCTCGCGGATTATGATGCAAGTCTTTGGATTGACGGGAACATCGAGATTTGTGACGGAACCATATATCGGGCAATCAGGACGAAATTGTGTGCCGGTGTAAAATACAGCGGAGTGTCCCATCCTTCGCGCGACAATGTCTATGACGAGGCGGTGATGTGCAGGAAGATGGGGTACATAGGCTGGTTTGGCTTTCTGAAAGTGCTGCTCTTCCTTGTTCTCCACGGGGAGAAGCGCAAGGGGGCTGCTCTGATGGAGAACAATCTGATTTTCCGTCGCCATAACGATCCGGCCGTCGTAGCCCTGGATGAACTCTGGTGGAAAAAGGTCAATACTCTTTGCCGTCGCGACCAGATTCCGTTCATGTGGTGTCTGCGCAAGTGCGGCATCTATCGGGACTACCTTCTCCCTCAAGGCCAGAACGTCCGCAACCACCCAGGCTTCCGCTACCTCGGACACAGGGCCTGATGTGATGCCCACTGCAGTCGGTTCGGAGTGTCATCCTTGGTGCCCTTTCGGGACCAAACTGCTGTTATTGCTCCCGAACTGCCCTCTTCAAGCCTCTGGGGCTTGCTCGTGCAATTCACCTGGCAAGCCCTTGATTTGTAACCATCTGATTATCAGTATCATAGTAAAAAGCCACTTGCCCGGTGAAGCCAAATTGGTGTCACCTGGCAACCCTAATTTTTGTAACTATTTAATAATGAGGTAGTTGTGATTTTGGGTTGTGCCAGGTGAATTGCACGAGCGGGCTTCGGACTGAGACTCGGCACTTTCAACCCTAAATAGCCATCTTTACCCAGCTCGCGATTGCCGCTCAATCCCTTCCGACTGGCTGTCAGGTTTGGAGTTGCCATTCTCAGTACCGACATCGCACCATGATGCCCCTTCCTGTCATCGCATCTGGATGCTCTTTTCCGGCAGCGCATGCTCGGGTTGCAGGTCCGGAGCAGGAGCGCGTAGCTCTCAGGACTGTCGCGGACAGCGGCAAACCGCTGCCACTCCAGCCCATCGGCTCCGCTTGTCCCTCCACAAGGTCCGTCTACGCCGTCCCTTGCGGCACCTCCCGCTCTCAGACGCGGGTGTCAAGCCTGCCCGGACCTGCAAACCCTGCGCTTTGCGCACCTGGAAGGCTCGAACCTGAACTTTGTCCACAAAAATGCCCTTTTTGTGGACGAAAGCGACGCTCTACCTGCTTGCTATCGGTATATAAACATGCGAAAATTTCCCGCCGCAGCCCCATAACAACCAGCCCCTCAGCGATTTGCAAAATATTTCAAACTTAAACGATTAATCTGCTGATAATTAGAAAATTATCCCTTATCTTTGCCCCAGACAATCACGCGGACCGAAAGGCGCAGGAGGGCCCTGCTCCCGGAAGTCTGCATAATAAAACTATTTCTATGGAAAACATCAAACCGACAAGGTATGTAAACCTGATGGCCGATTCCGGCTTCAAGGCGGTATTCGCCGACAGAGAGAACAAGAAACTGCTCATCTGCCTTCTCAACCACCTCCTCCCGGAGGACGCAAAGGTCAATGACATTGTGAGTTACGAGGACCGAGAGCGCAGCGCGATGAGCATCTACGGGAAGAAGACTTCACTGGACCTGATTTGCAAGGGTGACGACGGGAGCCTGTTCGAGGTGGAGGTCCAGCGTGACGAGCAGTCGTATTTCTTCGAGAGGTGCCTGTTCTACGCCAGTGAGCTGTACTACACGCA
>SFJB01000014.1 GCA_004555145.1 Bacteroidales bacterium
CAAGAATCCTATCGTTGCGGAATTTCTTGGATTGTCACCTAATCTTGATTTTACGGAAACTAAACTTGAAGCTGCTATCATCACTCAAATTCAGAAGTTTTTACTTGAGTTAGGGAAAGGTTATGCTTTCGTTGATCGCCAGCAACATATAGCCACAGATGCTGGGGATTTCTATATTGACTTGGTCTTTTATAACTATAAGCTCAAGTGTTTTTTGCTGATTGACCTTAAAACCACCCGTATAACGCATCAGGATGTCGGACAAATGGATATGTACGTCCGGATGTATGATGAACTGAAATGCGGACCTGATGACAACCCCACGATTGGTCTTATTCTATGTGCAGATACCAGTAAAGATATAGCAAAATATTCCATTCTGCGCGACAATAAGCAATTGTTTGCTGCGAAGTATCTGACCTATCTTCCAAGCGAAGAAGAACTCAGGCGTGAAATAGAGAGACAAAAAGAGATTTTTCAATTGCAGCACTCAGAGGTGAAGTAATATCTATTTGAAGGATAGAGCGTTCCAATGAGTTTTCAATAGATATCGAAGCACAGGCCCACTGTGCGGGATTAGCCACGCTTCGCGTGCCTTTTCCCTCCCCGCTCGCCGCGGGGCCCTTGCAAACGATTTGAAGCTCACGGCCTTACGGCCTTTGAGCTTTTCCGCACAAGTCCTTACAGGATCAAGCTCCTGACGGCCTTGCACGAAAAAAGCCCAGCGCTTTGCGCTGAGCTTCAAATTGTTTGCGGAAGGTGAGGGATTCGAACCCCCGAACCCGTTAAGGTCAACAGTTTTCAAGACTGCCGCCATCAACCACTCGGCCAACCTTCCTATTCCCATACGGGACTGCAAATGTATGAAAAATCTGGCAATCTGCAAAAAAAATCTTGAGAAAGAATGGCGGCGAAGATAATTTTTGTTAATTTCGCTGACAGATAAACAAGCTTGACAGAAATGAAAACATCATTCATAAGCACAGCGATGTCCTTTCTTGCAACCTTGGTCCTGTTCAGTTCCTGTGCCCACGGCCCGGCAAGTCCGAAGGTGGACAAGTGGTCATTCTCGGAAAGGATGCTCATCAGGAAACAGGCGGACAAGCCTATGCGTGTGCTGACCATTGCGGACAGGGAGGACTCACTCTTCCTGAGGAAAAGTGCAGCGGATCTCAGTGCCGAGATGGTGGGCAGCAGACAGTACAAGAAGCTCTCTGAGAGGATGATAGCAACAGTCACTTCGCCCGAACAGGACGGGGTTGGCATTGCGGGCCCGCAGGTGGGAATCCCGAGAAGAATCGTGGCAGTGCAGCGTTTCGACAAGGAAAACGAACCCTTCGAAGTATATCCTCAGATACGCATCACAGCCCTGAGAGGGGAAAGGAACCTCGGCTGGGAAGGCTGCCTCAGCGTGCCGGATATGCGTGGGGAAGTGCTGAGATACAATGACATAGACATAAGCTACATCTCCCCGAAGACCCTGCGAGACACCAGCGAAACCATAAGTGGTTTTACTGCAGTGATCTTCCAGCACGAGTGCGACCACCTCGACGGCATACTCTACACGGACTATCTCGATGACTGAAGCGAATCCTATTGGCACAGACGGCATCCGGGCCGTCAAGTTCAGGCAAGTTCCGGCTGAAGATGCCGATGCCGCCCTGCGCATCATCAGGGATGCCCAGGCAATGATGAAGGAACTCGGCCGCAAGCAATGGCAGGACGGCTATCCAGCCGGCCCCGACATTGAGCGTGACATCGCCCGGGGATATGCCTATGGTTTGTATTCGCCGGAAGGCAGCCTGATAGCCTACGGGGCCGTAGTCTTCGACGGAGAACCGACCTACCGCATCATAAGAGGGGAGTGGCTGTGTGAAGGCGACTACGTGGTCCTCCACCGCCTCGCCGTGGCCAAAGACATGAGGCACAGAGGCCTGGCCCGGCAGTTCTTCGCGAAAGTGGAGGAAATGGCAGTCGCACGCGGCTGCGCCTCCTTCCGGGTGGACACGAACTATGACAATACCTGTATGCTGGCCTTGCTGCCTGAGCTGGGCTTCACTTGCTGCGGAGAAATCACCCTCGCAAGCGGTGACAGCCGCAAGGCCTTCGAGAAGCCTCTGCGCGACCTCGAGAACCCCATGTGCGACCTTGAAAAGCTAAATCACCAAAACAATAATCACAATGAAATCGTCTGAAACCAAAACCCTTTGTGCGTCATTTCTGCTGACGCTGTTTCTGTTTGCAGGCTGCTGCAGCTCCAACATGGCCGAGGCTCCCTCTGCTTCCCCGGCACCGCTCGCCCCATACGGAAGCTACACTGACGGCCTTATTGCGGACATCACCCCGACAGGCTGGCTTGCGGAGCTTCTCGACCGCCAACTCGACGGTCTCAGCGGCCATCCTGAGGCTATGGACTACCCCTACAACAGCCCTCTCTGGGCCGGTGAACTCAAGCGCGACTCGGAGTCCCGCGGTGCAGACTGGTGGCGCTATGAGCAGACGGCATACTACCTTGACGGCATAGCCAGGCTTGCCTGCATCACCGGGGACGAAACGCTCGGCGGCGTATGGCAGAACAATCTTGAATATGTGCTCGCACATCCCCAGGCAGAGCCGGCAGGACGCCTGGGGGCAGCTGGCCGCTCCATGGCATGGCCGTTTGCAGTATTCTTCCGCGCGCTCAAGGCCTCATACGAAGCCACCGGTGACCCCCGCATCCCGGAGGCACTTGAAAAGCACTACCTCAGCTACAGCCTGGATGAGCTCAGCGACCACCGCCACGTGGTCAACGTGGAGGGAATGCTATGGACCTGGTCCCTCACCGGCAACGATGAGCTGCTGACCCGCGCCCGTGCTGCCTGGGATGCGGCTAATGCCGAGCTTACCCAAGCCAACTGTCTGGATGACAAGGATTTCCATATGCACGGAGTGACCATGAACGAGCTCCTGAAGGTGCCGATGCTGCTCTATGCATACACCGGTGAGGAGGAGTACCTGCGCGCCGCGCTCAACGCCGACCGCAAAATGGAGGCTGCCAATATGCTCGTGGACGGTTGCGTATCAAGCACCGAACACCTTGCCGGCAGGGATCCGCTTGCCAGCCACGAAACCTGCGACATCGTTGACTACAGCTGGACTATGGGCTACTTCCTCGAGACTACGGGGGATGCAGGCTGGGCTGACCGCATCGAGCGCTGTGCCTTCAACGCCGGACTCGGCTCCATCACCAAGGACTTCCGCGCGATGCAGTATTTCTCCTGCCCCAACCAGTTCCTCGCCACCGGAACCTCGGACCACAACGCCTTCAAGTACGGCAAGACATGGATGCAGTACCGCCCTATCCACGAGACTGAATGCTGCATAGGAAACATACACCGCCTCTTCCCGAACTACGTCTCAAGGATGTGGATGACCGACGCGGACGGAGCCCCTGTCGCCACCCTGTATGGCCCTTGTGAGCTCCTGCTCGACCTCGGCGACGGACTCAGCGTAAAGATTGAGGAAATCACAAATTATCCGTTCGGGGAGGACATCGACTTCCGTTTCACATTCTACCGCAACGGACGCCGCAGCCGTGCTTCCCACGTGATGGCGTTCAGCTACAGGCTGCCTGCGTGGTGCTCACCGGACGGAAAAGCCGGCTTCCGCACCGAACGCCGAGCCTGGAAGAGCGGGGATGTATTCAGCATACACTTGCCTATGAAGCCGGTCTTCGAGGATAACCCCGTGCAGGGAAGATCTGTGGTCATGGGACCGCTTGTGTACTCATACTCAATACCTTCCAAGTGGGAGGAGGATACTGCCACCTACGAGAATCTGGCCGGAAAGCAGTGCCGCAACCCCGAGTTCCGGAGCTGGACTATTACCCCTTCCGCTGAATGGAACTATGCTCTCAAAGATTGTAGCTCCGATGAAATAGAGATAGTAAGGCGCGACACTGACGGATTCCCGTTCGACGAAGGTGAATCTCCAATCTTGCTGCGCGTAAAGGCGTGCACAGCAGAAGGCTGGGAGCTTAAGGACGGGCAGCTGACCCCGTCTCTCCCGGAAACGGTCACCAGGGGTGAAGACGCAGTGCTGGAGCTCAGTCCTCTGGGCAGCACAGTGCTGAGGCTGAGCATCTTCCCTATTGCCGAATAAGTCAGTCTTTGAATTTGAGCCTGAGAACCCTGGAGGTGGTCCCGTCCACTTTCAGGGTTTCGTCTATGCGGGAGCATAGTATGGCGCCGACATGGCTTCCCTCTATCTCGAGCACGCGCACCCCGGCCTTGCTCCCGACCGTGAATCCCAACTCCTTGAGTATGTCGGAAAGCTTCTTGCGCCGGCCTCCCATTCCGAGCGGGCGCATCCAGTCTCCAGGCTGGAAGTGCCTGATTCTCAGCGGTTGCGGCACTTTGTCCGCGTCCAGCACCAGGCAGCCCTCCTCCTGCTTCAGGCTGGAAAGTGCTTCCCGGGGCAGCAGCTCGCACAGCAATTCGGGCCCGTCGCAAACGGATGTCGCGCACAGCTCCAGTCTCGTGCTTGAGGCCACAACAGGTCCGAAGCGCTTCCCTCCGATCTGGCGTCCGCTGCGCAGGGTATCCCTGAGGTCTTCGAACTCACCCTTGCGTATTCCGCTGCCCTCCAGGAGGCGCCAGAGCACGTATTCCCAATGCTTCAGCCCCAGCAGCGCCCGCAGGTCAATGCTCCCGTCGCCGCAAAGCACCCGTCCCCTGGCATCGAGCCAGTAATCCTCCACTATGGCGCCGGCTTGCGCGAACCTTTCCATATCCTCGCACAAGGTGGCGGTAATGGAAGGGTTCAGGTCCCGCAGACGCGGGAATATCTCGTTGCGCAGCACGTTGCGTTTGTACAGGCTCTGCGCGTTGGTGCTGTCCTCGCGCCAGCTGCAGCCGTGCTCCAGCATCCACTTGCGTATCTCTTCCCGGGATGTGCGGAGCAATGGGCGAACTATGCCGGGCCGCTCGCCCATACCGCTGATGCCGCGCAGCCCCGTGCCCCGTATCAGGTTGAGCATCAAGGTCTCGGCATCATCATCGGCGTTGTGCGCAATGGCGGTGGCTTCATACCCGTATTCGGAGCACAGCTGTGCGAACCAGCCGTACCTTAGCTCGCGCGCCGCCATTTCGGTGCTCAAGCCGTGCGCTTCTGCGTATCCAAGTGTGTCAAAGCGCTTTACGTGGCACTCCAAGCCCCTTTCCCTGCACCACTGCCGCACGAAAGCCTCGTCCCCGTCAGATTCCTCCCCGCGCAGGCAGAAGTTGCAATGGGCAAGGGCAAGCAGGGCCCCGGGAAATAGTTCCGAGGCCCTGTTAGCCAAATACATAGAGTCTATGCCTCCGCTGACCGCGAGAAGGATGTTCTTCATTATCTCTTATTGGTGATAAGGTAAGTGAACTTGATGGAGAAGGACTCCTTGAACTGCACTTTCTGCACTCCGTCGATCCTCACGATAGGGTCGTACAGCAGCCAAGTGTCAAGGGAGATCCTGAAGTACTTCGCAAGCTGGCAGGAAATCTTGTTGTCCCAGTTCACACGGTTGCTCTTGAACGGATTGTTGAGGTAGTCGGTGAAGAGCACGAGCTGGGTCTCGTACCTGAAGAGGTCGTTGAGGGCCATCTTGAAGTTGAGCTTGATCTGGGCACCGAACTGGAACAGGGCACTGCGGTAATTGGCACCGACAGCCGGGTCCAGGTCATCCGAGATGAGGTGCATACCATATTTCTTGCGCAGAGCCTCGATGGTGCAGATGGTGAAACCTCCGGTAACAGGGGCAACGTTGACGTTGAACCAGTCATTCGGGGTCCACTCCATACCGAGCGCCACGTTGGTGTAGGCCGGAGCGAACATTCCCGATTTGAGAGTACCGTTCCACTGTCCGCTTGCCTCGTCGAGAACGTATGAGTCGTAGCTGTTAGAGAACTGGCTCCTGAAATCGAAGGAGGCGGTGTAGTTCCACTTGCTGTCCTTGGCTGTCCTGTACGCAAGCCGGCTTTCCAGATACATCAGGTCGTTGCTCTTCTGGAGCAGGTTCTTCTTGTCCGCCGACCAGAGGAAACCGTACTGCAGCTGAAGACGGTTGTTCCAGCTGAGGAACTTCTTGACATAGTTTGCCTTGGCATCGATTCCGGCGTTCATAGTGAACGTGTTGTAGCCGCCCGCTGCCCAGTTCCACAGGCTGGTACTGTTCATTCCGAGATCAAACTGGGCGGAGGAGTTCCAATACTGGGGTTTCTCTTCCTTTTCCTTGCTCTGAGGGGCCTGCATAATTGCAACTGCAGCCTCCGCTATAACCTTCTGGACATCGTCCTGGGCCTTGAGTGTCACGCCCGGCAGCATTACGGATGCTGCCAGCATTATGGTAAACAATTTCTTCATACTAGTACGCGATTGCGAATACTACTCTTCCCTTGGAAGGCTTGCCGGAGTATATGTCCACGCCTTCCTCATCATTTACATAACTGTCGATAGGAATGCACCTGATCGTCGCCTTGGTGGCATCCTTGATGGCCTGCTCGGTCTCGGCGGTGCCGTCCCAATGGCAGAGGAGGAACTTCCCCGTGTTGATCTTTGCCTTGAACTCCTCCCAGCTGTCGCACTTCTCCACGTGCTCGTCGCGGAACTTGAGAGCCTTGGCGTACATATTGTCCTGGATGGCGTCGAGCAGCTGTGCGATATGGGCTTCGATGCCCTCGAGAGGCATAGTCTCCTTGGTGAGGGTGTCGCGACGCGCCACTTCCACAGTGCCGGCAGCGAGGTCGCGGGCACCCATGGCGATGCGCACAGGCACTCCCTTGAGCTCCCACTCGGCGAACTTGAATCCCGGCCTGAGGGTGTCGCGGTCATCTATCTTCACGCTGACTCCCAGGGCCTCGAGTCCGGTCCGGATGTTCTCCATTCGGGCTATGATTGCCTCGTGTTCCTCATCGGTCTTGTAGATAGGAACCATCACCACCTGGATAGGGGCGAGCTTCGGAGGCAGCACGAGACCGTTGTCGTCTCCGTGAGCCATTATTAGAGCGCCCATCAGACGCGTGCTCACACCCCACGAAGTGGCCCACACGTATTCCTGCTTGCCTTCCTTGTTGGTATACTGCACGTCGAATGACTTGGCGAAGTTCTGGCCGAGGAAGTGGGATGTTCCTGCCTGAAGGGCCTTGCCGTCCTGCATCATAGCCTCTATGGTGAGGGTGTCGAGTGCCCCGGCGAACCTTTCGTTGGGACTCTTGTGCCCTACGATTACCGGCATGGCCATCACCTCACGGGCGAACTTGGCGTACACCTGCACCATCTCGTAGGCCTTGGCCTGAGCTTCCTCCGAAGTGGCGTGGGCTGTGTGACCCTCCTGCCAGAGGAACTCCGCAGTACGCAGGAATACCCTGGTCCTCATCTCCCAGCGCACCACATTGCACCACTGGTTGCAGAGTATAGGGAGGTCTCTCCAGGAAGTGATCCAATTCTTATAGGTGTTCCAGATGATGGTCTCTGAGGTAGGGCGCACGATGAGCTCTTCTTCGAGCTTCGCTTCCGGATCCACCACAACTCCCTTTCCGTCAGGGTCGTTCATAAGCCTGTGGTGTGTGACGACCGCGCACTCCTTGGCGAAACCGGCCACGTGCTCGGCCTCCCTGCTGAAGAAGGACTTGGGGATGAATAGAGGGAAGTATGCGTTCTGGACACCGGTCTTCTTGAACATCCCGTCCAGGATGGACTGCATCTTCTCCCATATAGCGTAGCCGTAAGGCTTGATTACCATACATCCCCTGACTGCCGACTGCTCCGCAAGGTCAGCTTTGAGTGCCAGGTCATTATACCATTGAGAATAGTTCTCGGAGCGCTTGGTTACCTCTTTTGCCATAATATGTTGAAAAATCTGCGTTTTTTTTCGAAATTTGCATCTATAGTATAAATCCGGGTATGAAACTTGATTTTCAAACCGGAACGCAAATATACAATTTTATTTATAATAAAGGAGATAGAAAATGAAACGCTGCACGACACTTTTACTTCCTTTGCTCCTGCTGACGGTTTCCTGCGGAATTACCATACAGTATCCTGAGCAGAGGTTCGCAGACGGAATCTACGGCTCGCGCGAGACCAGGGAGGTCCATATCTATTCCCCTGAAGAGTTTGAGGATATGGCGGCTCTTGACCTTGCCGCCAGGTCATATGAGGATCAGAAAGTCACATATAACGTCTACGTGCTTCCATCCCTTATGTTCGATACATTCTGGGGTGTGTCACACTTCTACAGATACTACGACCCTTGGTTCTACGATCCTTGGTACTATGACCCTTGGTTCTATCGCGACTGGGATTACTACTACTGGAACAGGCACTACTACAATCACTGGTACAACCCTTGGTACAATCCTTGGTACCGCGATCCGTGGCGCTATGACCCTTGGTATTACGGACATTACGGATACTGGCACGACCCTTACTGGCACTACGGTTATGTAGGCCCTGTGGGACCTAGGCCTCCTAAGCCTGGTCTCTCCCACGACGGACGCAGGTATTACGGACAGCGCAGCTTTACCCAGACTTCCGGTCAGCGCGAGGTGAGCGCCAGCCGTAGCGGCAACAGGACCAGGAGCAACTACTCCACTTCCAGCCCGTCCGGAAGCACGCTCAGAGCGGGTGGCGGCAGTGCAGGCTCAAGCATTGTCGGAGGTCAGTCCAGCTCAAGCAGCACCAACCGCAATACGGGCAGCAGCGGAACTTCAACTGCCAGGACCAGGTCATCCAGGACCACAAGCCCTAACGTAAGCTCCGGCAGCAGCATCAACAACTCCTCTGCCGCGACAAACCGCAGTGCAGGCTCCTCCGGCAGTTCAGTTGGCAGCAGCTCCAGAAGCCGCGGCAGCGCAGGCACCAGCAGTGGCAGCACATCTTCCGGCAGCTCAAGCCGTTCCGGCTCCAGTACCGTTTCCGGCAACAGAACCCGTAGCGGCAGCGTGAGCTCCGGCTCTTCCTCCGGCAGCCGCAGCACAGGTTCCAGCTCCGGCTCCAGCGTGCAGCAGCGCAGCTCATCGTCCGGAAGTTCGTCCGCAACCCGGAGCTCATCTTCTTCCGGCAGCACGAGCAGCGCGACCAGCAGACAGCGCAGCTCATCTTCTTCCGGCAGCTCTTACAGCAGCAGGAGCACCGGTTCCTCATACAGCAGCGGGTCCTCGTCCCGTAGCTACGGTGGCGGAAGCTATGGTGGTGGCAGTTACAGCGGAGGAGGCTCATCCAGAAGCAGCGGCGGCGGAAGCTACAGCGGTGGCGGAAGCAGAGGTCGCAGGTAAGCATCAACTTTTAAAACGACTTGAAAATGAAAAAATTATATAAATTTATACTGGCAACAGGGCTGATCGCCATTCCGGCGGCAGCCTCTGCCCAGAGTATGTATGACGCCATCAATCTGTCGCGAAACGTATATTTCGGCACAGCCCGTTCCATGGCTCTCAGCAATGCAGTGACAGCCCTCGGAGGGGATCTGGGTACCATCGGCATCAATCCTGCCGGTTCCGCAGTGGCTTCGTACGGCCAGCTCACCATCACCCCGGGTTTGGTGATTTCATCCGTGGCATCGCAATATTCTGCCGGCAACCAGTTCAACGGCACCACCTCTTATATGCGCAAGGCAGTTATGCCGAACTGGGGCGTGTCCGCCAACTTCAGCACCGGCCGCTCCAGGGGACTCAAGTCCTTCGTCGTGGCCGTGACTTCGAATTACACGAATCAGTATCTCAATTACTTCAATATCTACGGCACCAATAGCCAGACCTCCAAGATGGCTGAATTTGCGGCTGCCGCAGAAGGGCGTAACGAGAGTGTTCTGGACAATTACAATTCGTTCGAGAGCAGCAACATCCCTTGGGACATCCTGACCGCATATCAGGGCGGAATGTTCGGCTCATACGGTGAGGACGGCAAGTACGTTGCCATCTCTGAGGCTCTCCGCGGGGACGGGGTACACTTTGTTCCGGGCAGACTGGCCCAGAATTCGGCAGTGCAGAAAAACGGCAGCAAAAAGGATTTCGTGATTAATTTCGGCGCGAATTTCTCCGATACCTGGTACTTCGGCTTCAATCTCGGTATGCCGAACGCAAGGTATGACTGCACCGAGTCCTTCTATGAGTCTGCCGTAGATCCGGACCAGTTCCTGCTGACCTTCACTAAGCCGGACGGGTATGACTACGACACCTACTTCACCAGTTCCAATTTTACTTACAAATACGTCTCTGACGTGGAGGGCGTGTACGGAAAGTTCGGCGTCATTGCAAGGCCGTTCGACTTCCTGCGTTTCGGTCTGACGTTCCAGACCCCTACCCTGTACACCGTTACCGAGAGCTGGCAGTATGCCGCAAGCACAAGCTTCACGGACAGCTACTTCAACCTCTCCGCCACCTCGCCTACAGGCAAGTATTCCTACTCCCTGGTATCCCCGTATTCCCTCGGTATGGGTATGGCTTTGACAGTGGGAGACCTCGGCTTCGTGAGCGTAGACTACGAGCTTATGGACTACAGCGTGATGCGCTTCTCCGAAATCAACAGGGACTTTATGGCAGTTGACAACTTCAGGGATCTCAATGAGACCAACCGCTATTTCGCAGGCGTGTCCAATAACCTGCGCATAGGAATGGAGCTCAGACTCCTCCCGAGCGTTTCAGTACGTGCTGGTTACGAATACCTCAGCTCTCCTGAGAAGTACTGGGTGAACAATCTCACGGAAACCGTATATGCAGACGACTTCCTTGCAGATTATGACCTCTACAATTCAGGGATACTGCAGCTGGTTGGCTCCAAATACGTGGATGACGGCATGCACTCTGCATCCTTCGGTCTGGGATATTCGTCTGCGGGTTCTTTCTTCCTGGATCTCGCCCTCAAGTTCACTAAATATCAAGACAGCATATATTATCCATATTACGACTATCCGAACTATGATTCTGACGGCGTGCGCGTGGATGTCCCTTCACCGGAGATCCGCAATTCCCGCAATCAGACCTGCGCTGTGCTGACTTTCGGATGGAGATTTTAGGAACAGAAGAACATAAAAATGGAATTGACTGCACAACAGCTGGCGGACGTACTTCACGGCACGGTTGAAGGAAATCCTCAGGAAAAAGTAACATCATTCGCAAAGATTGAACACGGGAAGCCGGGCCAGCTCTGCTTCTTCGCTAATCCGAAATATGAACAGTATGTCTACACCAGCAAGGCTTCGGTCCTGCTGGTGAATGCTGATTTCAAGCCGAGTTCTCCCGTTACCCCCACTCTGGTAAGGGTGGAGAACGCCTATTCAGCCCTTGCCGACCTGCTCAAATATGTTTCCGAGCTGAAGAAAAAGTACCGCAGACACCGTGGCCGTTGCCGTATTGCCTGGAGTGCCAAACTTGGGAAGAAGGTGAACGTGGGTGATTTCGTGACCATAGGCGCCGATACGAAGATAGGTGATTGCACCCGCATATCCGACAATGTCACCATAGGCGCCAACTGCAAAATAGGCTCCTACTGCATCATTTATCCGGGAGTTCACATTTTCCCGGGAACGGTCATAGGTGACAGGGTGATACTCCACGCTGGCTGCATCATCGGGGATGACGGCTTCGGCAATGCGCCTCAGCCTGACGGCAGCTGGAGGAAAATCGAGCATCTGGGCAATGTCATTATCGAGGATGACGTGGAGATAGGTTCCAATACCACCGTGGACAAGGCACCGATGGAGTCTACCATTATTCGCAAGGGTGCGAGAATAGACAATCTCTGCCAGATCGCCCACAACGTCGAGGTCGGCGAGAACACCGCCATGGCAGCCCTCACCGGCGTTGCGGGATCGGCGAAAATCGGCAAGAACTGTCTCTTCGGAGGCCAGGCGGGAATAGTGGGACACATCAACATAGCTGACAGGACGACAGTATGCGCCAAGTCGGCGGTGATTGGAAACATACGCAAACCTGGACAGGTACTGTTCGGAACTCCGGCAATCGACCAGAAGGTTTTCCTCAGAGCCTATGCAAAATTCAAGCAATCCGGAACGGAATAATATTTTTTTCCTATCTTTGCAGCCCAAACATTAGTAGATGAACCAACAAACCTTAAATCAAGAGTATAAATTCGAAGGCAGAGGCCTGCATACCGGGAGGTACGCGCACATCTGTCTCGTTCCGGCTCCGGAGAATTTTGGCATCCGTTTTCTTCGCACGGATCTCGGAGTGGAGATTCCGGCTCTGGCCACAAACGTATCAAGAACCGACAGGAGCACGACCATATCGCTCGGAGATGCCTCAGTGGTGACCATAGAACATCTTATGTCCGCAATGACAGGTCTGGGCGTTGACAACGTGCTCGTGAAAATAGACAATGAAGAGGTCCCTATCCTCGACGGAAGCGCGGAATGCTATGTGCGGGCCATCGCTCCGGACGGACTCAAGGTTCAGGATGCAGAAAGGAAGTATCTGGAACTCAGTGAGGAAGTGGAGATCAGAAATGAGCAGACCGGTTCCTGGATTAAGATTACTCCTGCTGACAGTTTCTCCCTTGAGCTTACCGTGGATTTCAACTCCAGGGTGCTCGGAGTGCAGACGGCCAGCTGGAGCGAGAACAGCGACTATGTCGCCCAGATTGCTCCCTGCCGCACTTTCTGCTTCTTCCACGAACTCGAATACCTTGCGTCTATGGGCCTCGTAAAGGGTGGAGATGTGGATAACGCAATCGTCATAGTGGAGCACCCGGTCAGCGAGGAGCAGATACGCAATATGTGCAAACTTTTCGGACAGCCTTTGCTTTCAGTGACTGAGCAGGGCTACCTGAGCAATATAAAGCTTCATTTCCCGAACGAATGCGGAAGGCACAAGATGCTCGACCTCATAGGGGACATGAGACTTATGGGAGGCTATCCCAAGGCGCGCATAAGCGCCTATAAGCCAGGACATAAAATTAACAGCGCCGCAGCTGCTGCGGCCATTTCAAAACTTAAATGATATGGCAATAACTATCCATCCTCTGGCAACCGTTCATCCGGGAGCAAAGCTCGGAGAGAACGTGGAAGTAGGGCCTTACGCCTACATCGACGACAATGTCGAGATCGGCGATAACTGCAAGATTTACCCTCACGCCACCATTCTTCCTTATGTGAAGATGGGTAACGGCTGTTCTGTATTCCCGGGAGCTGTAGTAGGCGCGGAGCCTCAGGACCTCAAGTTCGACGGTGAGGTCACATATGTGGAAATCGGCAACAATGTAACCATACGCGAGTGCGCCACCATCAACAGGGGCACCAAGGCGAGCGGCAAGGGAGTCACCAGGGTAGGCGACAACACCCTCATTATGTCCTACGTGCACGTTGCACACGACTGCCGCGTCGGTAACCACTGCATCCTTGTGAGCTATGTGGGCATTGCCGGTGAGACTGACGTGGACGACTGGGCGATCATCGGAGGCAACACCGCCGTGCATCAGTTCTCCCACATCGGTACCCACGCAATGGTGGGCGGCTGCTCCGCAGTCAACAAGGATATCCCGCCTTACTCCATCTGCGGCCGCACCCCTATCTCATATGCCGGCATCAACATCGTCGGTCTGCGCAGGCGCGGCTTCGAGTCTGATGTCATCCGCAATATCAAGGATATCTACGACACCATCTACTTCCAGGGTTACAACATCTCCGACGGCTGCGCCAAGGTGGAGGCCGGTTTCCCTCAGTCAGTCGAAAGGGACACCATACTCGAGTTCATCCGCAACTCCAAGCGTGGTATAGTCAGGGCAAATGACTCCAACTCCAAGGGAATGATAGAGTAGTGACTCTCAAGATAGCATATTTCCCTCCGATAGAATACTTTGCCATCCTGGCAAGGTATTCTTCGGTTTATGTGGAGGCTTGCGAGAACTACCAGAAGCAGTCCTATCGCAACCGCTGCCGCTTTTATGCGGAGAACGGCGCCCAATCCCTGAACTTTCCCGTGAAGCATCGCGGCGGCAGTTTCAACATCCCGATAAGGGAAATAGAGGTGGACTACAGCACCCCGTGGGTGCGCAAGACCCTGCGCTGCATAGACTCGGCATACTACTCCTCCGCATACTACGAATACTATCGCGACGAACTCGCCTCTATACTCGAGTCGCAGCCACGTACCCTCTGGGAACTGGACCTTTCCGTCATTGACTTCTTCAAACGGAAAATAGGACTCGCCACTGAACTCGTGCCTACGGAGGAATTCGACCCCCTCTGCGAGGAAATCCACCCCAAACGTCCCAACACCATACTCTCCGATCTTGGCCTCAACCGCGAGTACTATCAGGTGTTCGCGCAGCGCCACGGTTTCATTCCCGGACTCTCCGTCATGGACCTGCTTTTCAACGAAGGTCCTGCTTCAATTGACTATTTGCGTTAGCAATCTTTTGATTATTTGGAATTTATTGCTATATTTGCAGTCGTGAAAGAGATGGAAGGCCGGGCGGTCTTCCTTTTTTAATGAACATTGCAGATATGGATTTGGTAAAATTCAAGGAAGTTGTCACGCTGGCAGCCACTGAAAGGGGCTGTGAGCTCGTGGAACTTATGCTCAACGATGACGACAATGTCTTCGAGGTGGTGATCGACCGCAAGGACGGGAACGTGGATCTGGGAGACTGCGAGTATGTCCACAGGGCAGTGCTTGCCGCTTTCGACAGGAATATCGAGGATTATGCCCTCACGGTGGGCTCTGCTGGTATTGATGCGGCGGAAGCCGATGAAATGTTGAAAACAATAAATGAATAGATAATGGAAAAGGAGAAAGTAATTACTCTGATTGACGCGTTCAAGGACTTCAAGGAAGAGAAGAACATTGACCGTCCGGTGATGATGCAGGTGCTCAAGGACGTGTTCCTCACCCAGATCGCCAAGACTTACGGCTCGTCGGACAACTTCGACGTGATTGTCAACGTTGACAAGGGAACATGTGAGATATACCAGAACTTCGACGTGGTTGAAGAGGTGGAGAATCCACATTCCCAGATCACCCTCGCCGGCATAGAGGAGGATGGCGGCGACGCTTCCGATTATGAGATCGGGGACCAGTACTCCAAGAGCCTCCCTCTCGCCGCTTTCGGCAGACGTGGAATACTCAACATACGCCAGAACCTTCAGGGCCGCATTATGGACATAGAGAAGGCAAATGTCTTCAAGAAGTACTCTGAGAAAGTGGGAGAACTCTTCTACGGCGAGGTGTACCAGTCCTGGTCCAAGGAAGCCCTCATCCTCGATGAAGACGGCAACGAGCTCCATATCCCGAAGAGCGAGCAGATTCCGGGCGAGCGCCTGAACAAGAGCGACTCCGTGCGCGCCATCATCAAGAGCGTCGAGATGCGCAACAACACTACCCCTTACATCATCCTCAGCCGTACCTCTGACGAGTTCCTCGAGAAGCTCTTCGAGCAGGAGGTTCCGGAAATCGCCGACGGTCTGATTACCGTCAAGAAGGTGGTCAGGGTGCCTGGCGAGCGCGCCAAGGTGGCAGTGGAGTCTTACGACGACCGTATCGATCCTATCGGAGCCTGCATAGGCGTGAAAGGCGGCCGAATTATGGGTATCGTCCGCGAACTCAGGAATGAGAACATCGACGTAATCCAGTGGTCACAGAATCCTAAGCTCCTCATCCAGAGGGCGATGAACCCGGCTATCGTATCTTCTATCGATATGTCCGACAACCCTGAGGAGAAGGTAAAGGTATTTATGCAGCCTGACCAGGTCAACAAGGGTATAGGTCGCAAGGGCGTGAACGTGGACCTCGCAAGCAAGCTCATCGGCCGCGAAATCGAGGTATATCGCGAACTCCCTAAGGGAGAGGATTCCGAAGAAGACGACGTTTTGCTCAGCGAGTTCTCAGATGTTATCGATCAGTGGATCATCGATCGCCTCGAATCCATCGGTTGCGACACTGCAAAGGCAGTGCTCGAGAAATCCCAGGCCGACATCGCCAAGCGTGCCGACCTCGAGGATGAGACCGTGGCGGATATCTTTAACATATTGAAAGCAGAATTCGAAGACTAAAGCGTGATTTTAAGGAATGGCAGATATAAGACTAAATAAGATTCTAAGACAATTCAATATCGGGCTCGACGACCTGGTCAAGTTTCTCAACGGCCAGGGAGTTGAGGTCGAGGCGAACCCCAATTCAAAGATAAGCGAGGAGTTCCTCCCTGCCATCACCAAGCAGTTTGGCAAGGATCTGGAGCTCAAGCAGGCCGCAGACAAGGTCGATATCAAGATTACGGAAATCATTGAGAAAGGCCGCAGGCAGCCTAAGGAAGAGGAGCTTGACGAAGAGCCGGAGCAGGAAACCATCATCAAGAGCAACACTCTTTCCGGCCCTGCCCCAGTCGCCACCCCAGTTGCCGCCCCTGTCCAGGAGCCTGAGCCTATTGTGGAGACCAGGCCTGTAGAAGAGGAGCAGCCAAGCCCTGAAGCCGTGAAGGCGGAAGAGGAGCCTGTGTCCGAGCCCGAGCCGCAGCCTGTGGAGGACACTGTTCCCGAAAAGGAAGCCGAGCCGGAAATCGAGCCGCAGCCGGAAGAAAGCTCCGAGCCGGAAATCGTAGAAGAAGCTCTTCCGGAGCCGGAAGTGGAGCCGGAGCCTGTGGAGTCGGCCCCTCAGAAGGCAGAGGTTAAGATCGAGCCTGTGGAGAATCAGGTGGGACAACTCAAGGTGGTGGGCAAGATAGACCTCAGCCAGTTCGACCGCAAGCCGTCCAAAAAGCGCGACCGCGTCAGCAAGGGCACCCAGAAGGTGGATGTCGCAAAGGCGGGGGCTCACGTGGAGAAATCTGCGAAGAAGGACAAGCGCCAGGACCAGAAACAGGGTGGAGCTCGTCCTGACCAGAAGCAGGGAAGACCGGGACAGCCTCAGGCCAAGGACCCTAATGCCGGAAAGAACCGTAAGCGCGACCGCGACCGCTTCAAGCCGGTGCTGACCGAGCAGGAGCAGGAGGAAATGCAGAAGGAAATCCAGAAGCAGGTCAAGGAGACTTATGCCAAGATGAACGAGGGCAAGAAGAACAATTTCGGCGCGAAGTACCGCAAGGAAAAGCGCGAGGCTTCAGCCCAGAGGACCCAGGAGGAGCTCGCAGTAGCAGCTGCGGAGCAGAAGACCTTGAAGGTCACCGAGTTCGTTACGGTAAATGACCTCGCAACCCTGATGAACAACACCCCTGTGGTGAAGGTCATCGGAGCCTGTATGAGCCTCGGTCTGATGGTATCCATCAATCAGCGTCTCGATGCCGAAACCCTCGTGCTCGTAGCGGAGGAGTTCGGATACAATGTGGAGTTCGTGACCGCCGACATCACTGAGCAGATCAACAGCAGCGAGCAGGTGGACAAGCCGGAAGACCTCCAGCCGAGACCTCCTATCATCACCGTCATGGGCCACGTTGACCACGGCAAGACCTCGCTGCTCGACTACATACGCAAGTCCAATGTCATCGCAGGTGAGGCCGGAGGAATCACGCAGCACATAGGTGCATACAACGTGAAACTCCCTGACGGAAGGCGCATTACCTTCCTTGATACCCCGGGTCACGAAGCATTCACCGCAATGCGTGCACGCGGTGCTCAGCTCACCGACCTCGCCATAATCATCATTGCCGCCGACGATGCCGTGATGCCTCAGACCATAGAGGCTATCAACCACGCCCAGGCTGCCAATGTGCCAATGGTGTTTGCAATCAACAAAATCGACAAACCGGGTGCCAATCCTGACACCATACGCCGACAGCTCTCCGAGATGAACATACTCGTGGAGGACTGGGGCGGCAAATACCAGTGCCAGGAAATCTCGGCAAAGAAGGGTTTGAACGTGGAGAAACTTCTCGACAAGGTTCTCCTCGAGACCGACATACTCGAACTTAAGGCCAACCCGAACAAGCCGGCGATAGGTGCCGTGATTGAATCATCCCTGGACAAGGGCCGCGGCTACCTGGCTACGGTGCTCGTGCAGGAAGGTACGCTCCGCACCGGAGACGTGATGCTCTGCGGAAGCTACTACGGCAGGGTGAAGTCAATGTTCAACGAGCGTGGACAGAAGGTGAGTGAGGCCGGTCCTTCTACCCCTGTATCCGTGCTTGGTCTCAACGGTGCCCCGGCAGCAGGTGAAAAGTTCAATGTGCTTGCAGACGAGAAGGAGGCAAAGAGCATAGCCAACAAGCGCGAGCAGCTCCTGCGCATCCAGGGCATCAAGACCCAGAAGCATATGACCCTCGAGGAGATCGGACGCCGCATCGCCATAGGCAACTTCAAGGAACTCAACGTCATCGTCAAGGGCGACGTGGACGGTTCAGTCGAGGCCCTGTCCGACTCACTCATCAAACTCTCCACCGAGGAGGTGAAGGTGAACGTGATCCACAAGGCTGTGGGCGGAATATCCGAGTCTGACGTGCTCCTCGCGGAGGCATCGGATGCCGTGATCATAGGCTTCCAGGTGCGTCCTACGGTTGAGGCACGCAAGGCAGCTGACCGTGAAGGCATTGAAATCCGACTTTACTCAGTCATCTACGACTGTATCAACGAAGTCAAGGATGGTATCGAGGGTATGCTCGAGCCTGAGAAGAAGGAAGAGGTCATCGCTACCGCCGAGGTTAAGCAGACCTTCCGCATCAGCAAGGTCGGCACCATCGCAGGCTGTCTCATACGCGACGGCAAGATGGTGCAGAAATCCAAGGTGCGCCTCATACGCGACGGCATCGTGGTTTATGCCGGCGAGCTTGGCTCCCTGCAGATCGGCAAGGACAGCGTCAAGGAGGTCAGCGCAGGAAAGGAGTGCGGTATGTCCATTGCAGGATACAACGATATCAAGGATGGAGATATCATCGAGGCATTCCAGATCATCGAAATCAAGCGTACGCTCTAAGGCTGTCGCAAGTGCATAAGAAAGGCCGCTCATCGATGGGCGGCCTTTCCTATTGTATGAAAGAATGTTAATACCTGTTCAGAGGAACGCCGGCGGTCATTTGGTTGACCTTCTTGCGTACTGACTCGAGAACTTCGCTGTGCTCCTCCAGGCTCTTCAGCTGTTCTGCCGTAGGTACGTCTGCCTTCTTGAGGCTGAGGGCTTCGATATGCTTGTCGCAGGAGGCGAGCACTTCGTCGATAAGCTCCACTATGCTCAGCATATCCTTCTCGCAGAAGCCGCGTGAAGTGACTGCCGGGGTGCCTACCCTGATGCCGGAGGTCTGGAATGCGCTGCGGGTGTCGAACGGAACCATATTCTTGTTCACTGTGATTCCGGCCTTCTCCAGCTGGGTCTCGGCCACACGCCCGTTCACCTGCTCGTACTTGCCTCTCAGGTCAACGAGCATCAGGTGATTGTCCGTGCCGCCGCTGACTATCTTGTATCCGCGCTTGATGAATTCATCGCACATCGCCTTGGCGTTGGAGATCACCTGCTTCTGATAATCCACGAACTCCGGCTGCATTGCCTCGAAGAACGCTACGGCCTTGGCTGCAATCACGTGCTCCAGCGGACCTCCCTGGGTTCCCGGGAACACTGACGAATCGAGCACCTGGCTCATCTTCTTTACGACGCCCTTGGGGGTGGTACGGCCCTGAGGGTCGTCGAAGTCCTTGCCTATCAGGATGATGCCGCCTCTTGGACCGCGCAGTGTCTTGTGGGTTGTGGAGGTGACGATATGGGCATACTTGACAGGGTTCTTCAAGAGACCTGCTGCGATGAGTCCTGCAGTGTGCGCCATATCGATCCAGAGTATGGCTCCGACCTCGTCTGCAATCTTGCGCATACGCTCGTAGTCCCACTCGCGGGAATACGCTGACGCTCCGCCGATAATGAGTTTCGGCCTGCACTCACGCGCCTTCTGCTCCATGGCGTCGTAGTCAATGTAGCCCGTCTCCGGATTGAGACCGTACGCCACCGCCTTGTAAAGTATGCCGGATGCGTTGACCGGTGAGCCGTGGGTGAGGTGTCCGCCCTGGCTGAGGTCCAGTCCCATAAAGCAGTCACCCGGTTTGAGTATGGACATAATAACCGCCATATTGGCCTGGGCACCGGAATGCGGCTGCACATTGGCCCACTCCGCGTCGTATATTGCCTTCAGCCTGTCGATTGCAAGCTGCTCGATCTGGTCCACGACCTCGCATCCGCCGTAATAGCGCTTGCCCGGGTAACCCTCGGCATACTTGTTCGTGCAGATGGAGCCCATTGCTCTCAAAACTTCATCGGTAACATAATTCTCGGAAGCGATAAGCTCGAGTCCGGTTTCCTGGCGGTCCCTCTCTTTCTTGATCAGGTCCGCGATTTGAATGTCCTGTTTCATATGTGTAGAATAATGGATACAAAGATAGTAAAATAATCCTTACCTTTGCCAACGTGAAAGACAGGAAACTATTAAATATTGAGCTCGGCCGGGTGAGGCCGGACGAATACGCTTCGCTGCCTCCGTCCGGGTTGGTGCTGGTGCTGGACAATATACGGAGCGCGCACAACGTGGGGAGCATTTTCCGCAGCGGCGACGCCTTCAAGGTGGACAAGTTGTACCTTTGCGGCATCAGTGCCGTGCCTCCGTCCGCCGAAATCCACAAATCGGCGCTCGGCTCCGAACAGAGTATGCCCTGGGAGCACGTGGGCGACACCCTGGAACTGGTGGAACGGCTGCGAGGGGAGGGTTACACGGTAGTGAGCGTGGAACAGACCTGCAATGCCGTGCAGCTCCAGGACTTCGTGCCGCAGGAGGGCGTGCGCTACGCGCTTGTGCTGGGTAACGAGGTCGACGGGGTGCGCCAGGATGTCGTGGATGCGTCCGACTTCGCACTCGAGATACCGCAGTTCGGCTCCAAACATTCCCTGAACGTCTCCGTGAGCGCCGGTGTGGTGCTCTGGCAGTTCTGCCGTTTTGTAAAATGACGTGACAATTTGTCACTGGCACGGACATTGATGTTATTGTGGCTGTCCGGGCGTTGCCCGGGATAAAGGATAACAATTAAAAAACAATAACATTATGATCAAACCATTAGCAGACAGAGTACTGATCGAGCCTAAGGAGGCAGAGACCAAGACAGCGGCGGGTATCTATATTCCCGACACGGCAAAAGAGAAACCACAGCAGGGAACCGTAGTTGCGGCAGGCCCGGGCAAGAAGGACGAACCGATGGAGGTGAAGGTCGGTGACCAGGTCATTTACGGAAAATACGCCGGAACCGAGGTGAACTTCGAGGACAAGAAGTATCTTATCGTGAAGCAGTCTGATATTCTGGCTGTACTTTAATCTTATAGGAGGAAACAATTATGGCAAAGGAAATAAAATTCGATGTTGATGTACGTTCCAAGATGAAGCTTGGAGCTGACCAGCTTGCAAACGCAGTAAAGGTCACACTTGGTCCTAAAGGACGCAACGTGGTGATCGATAAGAAGTTCGGTGCTCCCCAGGTGACCAAGGACGGCGTTACCGTGGCCAAGGAAGTTGAGCTCGAGGACCGTTTCGAGAACATGGGCGCCCAGATGGTGAAGGAAGTCGCTTCCAAGACCAACGAGCAGGCTGGTGACGGTACCACCACCGCTACCGTGCTTGCACAGGCAATCATCAACGTCGGCATCAAGAACGTGACCGCAGGAGCCAACCCTATGGACCTCAAGCGCGGTATCGACAAGGCAGTTGCGGCTACCGTGGCTAAGCTCAAGGAGCAGAGCCAGGAAGTGGGCACCGATTACTCCAAGGTGGAGCAGGTCGGCACCGTATCCGCCAACAACGACAATTATATAGGTAAGCTCATCGCTGACGCAATGGCCAAGGTGGGCAGGGACGGCGTAATCACCGTTGAAGAAGCCAAGGGCACCGAGACCGAAGTCAAGGTGGTCGAGGGTATGCAGTTCGACCGCGGCTACATCTCCGCCTACTTCATGACCGACAGCGACAAGATGGAAGCAGACCTCAACAACCCTTATATCCTCATCTGCGACAAGAAAATCTC
>SFJB01000124.1 GCA_004555145.1 Bacteroidales bacterium
GAAAGCCTCAGGGGAGAACTCAACGAGAACCTGCAGCTGAATCTCAAGACTCTCAGACTGCTCAATGTCTATGACCTGTTCGGATTCACTCCGGAGCTCCTTGAAAAGACCCGCTACAGCGTGTTCGGTGAGATTGTCACCGACTCTGTCACTGACAGCATCGACCTTTCCGGGAAAAAGTACATTGCCGTGGAATATCTTCCGGGCCAGTTCGACCAGAGGGCGGCTTCCGCCGTTGACTGTGTCCATCTGATTGACCCGAGCGCGGAAATCAGCATCAAGAGTTCCAAACTGCTGATCGCAGACCCGGACACTTCGGAAGAGACTCTGGAGAAGATCCGCCGCTACTACATCAATCCGGTGGAGTCAAGGCCAAAGGACCTGGGCAAGCTGGCCCAGACCGAACTGGCAGACATCAAGCCAGTCCCGGTTCTCGATGGATGTCAAATACCCAGAGAGGAAAAGAAATTCAAAATAACCGCAACTATGGCTACACCTCTCAATATCTGAATCTTATCAATTTTTGTCATCAGTACTTGTATTTGAAGATTTATATCCCTACTGACGGACCAGCAGGGAGTCGTATAGCGACAGATAGTCGGCATAACGGTCCTGCTTGCGGAAATTCTGCAGGGCATAATCCCGGCAGTTCCCGCTGAAGGCCTCCTTCCCGAGCGTTTCAACCTTCCTCACACACTCCAGCATTGCCTCGACATCGCCCTGTTCCACCACAAAACCGGTCCCGGGAGTTACACTCTCGACGCTGCCTCCGGTGCGATAGGTCACAACAGGAGTACCGCAGGAAATGGCCTCGAGGTTCACCGTCGGATAATTGTCCTGCCAGGTCGGATTCACAAGGGCGACAGCCGTCGAATAGAGCGCAGCCAGCTGCTGCACATTATCCGTCCTGTCGATTCTCAGCACAGACTCCGGCAGGGCCGCCTTCTGCTCCGGCGTCATCTTGCCCACCATCACGAGCAGCTCGTCGGGGCGGAGCATAGACGACATCCTCACCAGGTCGTCGAAGCCCTTCTCCTTCAGCCATATACTTGCCAGGGCCAGAATCACCTTCCTGTCTCCCAGGCCATAGCGCTCCCGGATTTCCGCGTCATCCATAGGCCGGAACTGCTCAGTGTCTATCCCGTTGTGAATCACCAAGAAACGCGAATCCTTCAGGAAAGAGCGGGACATTTCACCGGCAATCCACTCCGAAACAGGAGCAATCACAAACTTATCCTTGGGAACGGAATTGAACGCTTTGGACTTATCCCGGAAATTCTTCCCCGAACGGTCAAAAAACAGACTTGACGGAAAGGCCTTCCTCTGCGGGCAATTACCACAGCCCCTCGTCCATGCATCACACCCCGCAGCCGAATAATAATAGCAATGCCCCGTATAGAGCCAGCAGTCGTGCACCGTCCATATCACCGGCTTGCCGCACTCGGCCAGATAGCGGAAAAGTATCTTGTAATTTAGGAAATATCCGTGGATATTGTGTATGTGTATGATGTCCGGATCCAGGCGCCGCAGCGCCTTTACGAAACGTCGCGTCGCGAGACGCGAGCCAAGGCCGTGTCGGTCAAAAAGACGGGTTTCGAGGCCGTGCAGAGCCACGCTCAGCCGGCTGCCTACCGGAAGCAGCTTCGAGCCCTTCGGAGCCGACGGCGCATCCGGCACACCGTCCCGCCCCCGACTGTATGCAATCCAACTCTCCCAGCCGCGGGAAGCGGCCAGTTCACCTATCTCCTGCATAATCTTCCCCGTGGAAGTATTCCTGCGTAGCACAGGATTTATCTGCAACAACTTAGGCATCCTTATACACACTTAACCATTTTTCCATAACCGAATCCAGCGAGAAGCGCCGCACGACCTCGCGGGCGGCCTGCCCCATATCTCTGCGCAGCTGTCCGTCCTTGATCAGCAGCAAGATGCCCTGTGCAAGGTCATCCACATCTCCGTCGCTGGCTATATATCCGTCCACGCCATCGCGAATGATATCCCTCGGTCCGCATTTGTAGTCGAAAGACACAGCCGGCAGACCGCAGGCCATGCCCTCGATCAGGACCATAGGGAAACCCTCGTAATGGGAACTCATCACGATCATCGAACTTGCGGCATATTCGCCGACTATATCGTTCGTCGGAGCGTTGATGGCGCAGCATTCCTCCAGACCGGCATAGGCTATCTGCTTCTGCAGAAGTTCCTTCCATTCACCCTGTCCGAATATGTCCAGGCGCCAGTCCGGAGCCATCCCGTGCACTATCTTCCACGCCTCGATCAGGCGGTCGAAGCTCTTCTGGTAATCCAGGCGGCCGACGGCAATCGCCCTCTTCGCGCTCAAGTCCGAACACTGGACGTTCTCCAGCACCGCCGCATTCGGAATCACACGCATAGTCGGGATATCTCCCCACATACGGGCATCCTCCTCTGTCAGCACGACAAAACGGTCGAAGCGCCGCACAAGCCTGTCATCCGTATGCGCCCGCCATCTGTCGGCCAGTCCCATAAGCCCGCTGCGGCTGTACTGCAGATGGAAAAGCTTGCTCTGGTGCAGCTCAAGCACCTTACGGCTACCATCCTTCAGGTCCGGGACGAAAGAGCACTCCCCCGGATAGAAACAGTCGGTCACATCCGGCCTCAACTCCATCAGCAGGGCCTCCAGGGCCTTCCTGTGCGCACGGCGCCTCCGGAAATAGCCCAAGGTCTTGAGTATGAAATTCTTCCCGTTGTCATCCGAGTAATTCACTCCGAAATCCACAAACTCCACCCCTTCCGGGAAAGGATAGAAAGTCGGCCTGTCCTTCTGGTCCGTCGTCGCCACGACTACCCTGAACGGCCCCCTCTCCGGATGCTCAAGCAACCAGCTGACCTTGTTCAGAAGCACCCTCTCCATCCCGCCGGGATTGTAGAGGGAGTGTATGCAAAATAGGATGGTCATAGTATCGATTCATTAACATCCTCTTTGCCGGGTTCTCTCAAACAAAGGAATATCGCCATAACGACGAAAATGTCAGTGGAGACCTTCATCCAGACTATGAAGTTAACGATAAGTATGCAGAAGAACATCCAACTATATGCTGGAAAACGCTTCATAAGTTCGTTAGCACAGGCCACCATATAGACGCAGAAAAGAAGCAGTCCTATGAGACCGAAATAAAAAATGAATCGGAGATAACCAATGTCAGTTGCCATATAATAGCCACCGAAGTTCGGGCCAATGTAATTCATATCCCCATAATATGGATTATCAAAGTAACCATCACCAACAACCCAAGTGTGAAGGTTGTCGGGAAAAACAATCATATTCTTTAAGACATTGTTTGAATTTGTTTCCCACCTTCCGGTTTCAAATAGAGAAAAGAATCCTTCGAAACCGAAACGGAAATTGTCCTTGAAAACAGGTAACTCTGAATATAGAACCGAACAAACAATGACAGCAACAATACCGACAGCTATCCATCGTTGAAGAATAAAGAATCGATTCCCATCCGCTTGACGGTCAGCAAATGCTCCAATCAGCCAAACCAGAATAGCCAAACCCACACCTACAATAGTCGTCCTCGCAATGATGTTGACGATGACAGAAATCACAAAAAAGGAAAGGAGATACAGCCAGATCCATGGTCTTCTTTCCGTCCGGGCAAGTTTCATACTCAAGAATGCTATTATTACCAAGACACAGGAAAACCTCGTTCCAGCCACATCGAGGCTACAGCCTATTCCGTAGAGGCGGTTGGCTTTTTCCAATGCCTCGTTTTCAACAAATCCCTGTCCCAGAACCAGTTGATTTACCAATTCCTTAAACCACGGAAAACTGTCAATCATTATCGCAAGTCCACACTGCATCACACAAACAGCAATGAGATAATTTCCTACAATCTCAACCGTAGCTTCACCATGAACCCATTTGATTACCGAAACGACCACATACGCACCTCCCATCCATACCCACATCGAAATGATGTAAGACGCATAGGTGTAATCATTCGTGTGATTGATTACTGCAGAGGCAAAGGCCGCCAAGGATACCAAGGCCGCAAGAAAAGACAGGAGAAAAAAAGATCGATCCAGGGAGGCAGCTCGTCTCTTCGCCAGGTCAAGCGCAAAAAGAACCAGCCCGACTGCAGCCATTGCCATTTTGGTGTTAATCCCCGGCAAAAAAGTGAACTCGAAGGGGAAAAAGAACATACTGGTCAGAAAGACCAGAAACAACATAGCTATAAGTTTCAGAAACTT
>SFJB01000125.1 GCA_004555145.1 Bacteroidales bacterium
ATACACTTTCCCTCCTGTTCCAACTAAGCTCTCAAGTGGTTTATATCCATCACTTGTAAGAACTTGTGTGTCACCCACAAGGCAGTGGTCCTCGCCGTCAGTGTCCAGGTCCTCCGGCTTGTGCTCGTCGTACTGGAGCGTGGGGATGGTCCGGATAAATGCCTTGCAGTTTTTGAAGATGTACATCATGGGAAAGCCGTTCTCGTCAAAGGCCAGCCGGTAATGCACCTGCATCCATCCGGGAATACGCTTGTTGTCACCCGGCGTAAAATACACCTGGTGCTTGGCCGCTCGCTCTGCCAGGCTCTCTCCGGTCTCCGCGTCCCAGATGGCCGGGTCTGCAATTCCGTTGATCCGTTTCCCTCTGAGCCACCTGTGCTCGGTCTCGATCCGGTGGATTTCCGAAAACACCTGGTCCGGCGTCCACTTCACGCCCTCGTTGGGGTTTGCCGTGCAGCCGTACAGCTCCAATATTCGGTACACCACGCCGTCATAGTCCACGGCCCACCAGCCGCAGGAGAAGGGCTTGTTGTAGCCCCAGTCGAAGGAGCGGTAGATCTTCCAGCCCTCTGGGATCTCAAAAGGCTCGATCACATGGGTGTACTGCCTGTCCATGTAGTGCTTGGGGTCGTCGTGGAAGTCTTCAAAGAACTGTCCGAAGAAGATGTCCCAGGAGCCCTCCAGCCACGCCTCACGGAGCTTGGGCGGAAGAGCCTCCAGCTGTCGGATGTAGTCCGGCTGCTGCTCCATCAGCGCCTTGTTATCCCTCACACCGGCCTGAATGAAGCTGTACTCCTCCGGAATCTCGCCGGGGAGGTATCTCCTCTCAATGAAAAGCCGCTTGACCCAGGCATGGCCCACGCCGCCGGGGTTGCAGGTCAGGTAGTACCGCTTGGGATACTTGTCCTCGATTCTGGTAGACACACCACGGACGCAGGGTGCCAGGATCTTGAACTGCTCCTCGGTGAACTGCGTGGCCTCGTCAATGTACAGGATGTCGCACTCCGTGCCCTGGAAGTTGTCCAGATCCTTGTCGTTGGCGCAGTATTTGAACACGATCTGTGAGCCGTTGGGGAAGGTGATTTCCTTCTTACTGTCGTTGTATTTGTAGCTGCCCTTGGGTAGCATCCGCTGAAAGGGCTTGATGTGGTTGGCATAGAGCTCCGGGTAACTCCTGCGGATGATGACCTGGATAATACCGGGATACCGGAACGCCAGCAGCGTGGCCTTCACCCGCACCGCCCAGCTCTTTCCGCCGCCTCTGGCTCCGCCGTATGCAACGTACTTGTGGGTGTCTGCAAGGAACTGCTTCTGCTTCTCGTTTGGCTCCGGGATGGATATGGTTACTTGAGCCATTCTTCCTCACACCCCTTGATCTCCACCACCACTTTGTTTTCCGTGTCCTCTGTCTCTGCTTCTTTCCTCAGCTTATTGATCCTGGCCTCCTGCTCTCTCAAATCGGCTTCGCTTCGGATCATCTGGACCTCCTTGATGTCCTTCAGCACACCGGACAGGTTCTTGATGCTCTGGGTATTCAGCAGAAGTTCCGGGTTGTCCTCTAAGAGGTTTTTAACTTTGTCAAGAAGTAAGTCAGCCACAGAGATTAACTTGGCTGCTCTGTCCACCTGCTTCTCGCTGATCCTGTTTATGGTCTTTGTGACAGTTTTGTTCATGTACTGTTCGCGCTGTTCGCCCCAGTGTTCATCTTTTGACCTGCGACAGATAGCCTGATAGCTGATGTCGTGCTTCTGGGCCAGCTTACGGTAACTGGTGTTTGTGGTGATGTATTCCGTTTTGATCTTCTGCCAGTCAGCCATAAGCCTCCCTCCATTCGTCATGCTCCAATTGTATAAAATCCCTTTACTCTCCCGTTAGTCACCCCACCGCAGAAAAAAAGAGGAGGCCGCAGCCTCCCCTCAATTCCTGGTTCTGAAGTTTTTCTTTGCCCTCGCAATATGCTCATCCAGCATACTGTTCCTCCGGTTGTCTTGGAGCATCCGGTCTCTGATCTCCCGGTATGCCGCATAGGTCCGGCACTCCGCGTGGCACCCTTTGTGGCGCGTCTGGCACTGATAGCAAGTCGGTATCATGTTTCCAATATCCTTATGCCGTAGCGCCAGAACATCATTTTCTTCTTGAGCATGTATACATCAGTCCTCATGCCCTTGCAGTCCTCCACCACGGTTTTCCCGCTTGCGAGATCTTCGTACACAAAGTCTGCGATATAATAGCTGGCTCTGAAATCTGCCAGCTTTGGCGTAAGCTCGAACTTTACCTGTCTCTGCAGGTTTTTGATTTTTCCGGCCCTTTGCAGCAGCTTCAGCTCTTCCCATCGGTTTGCCTCCTTCTGGCTGTCGTGCCGTATCCCGTCTCCGGTCACGGTGATTTTGTTGTAATATTTACTCATTGTCCCACTTCCTGTCCAGCATCTCCGCGACCATACAGTTCTCATAGCAGCTGTCGCAGAATCTGCCTTTGTAGTTCTGCAAGAGTGTGGGAGTGGCAAAGGCCACATGAAGGGTTGTCCCGTTCTCCACGCCCTCGCATACGATCTTCTGCTTCTCTGCACGGCGATAATATGGGCAGCGTGCATAGATGTCCTGTCTACCGCTCATCGCCGGTCCTCCTTCCTCACAGCCCCAGAAGGTCCTTCAGCTCGCCGAAGTCCTCCTTGAGCCGTTCCTTCCGTCTGTCGCAGCCTGTCACCTCCACCGGCACGCACATCCCCATCAGCCGGGAGAAGATCCGCTCCTCATGCTTGTTTCTGGGGTGTTTCAGCTCCTGAGAGCTGAGATTGGTGGTCACGATCAGGGGAAGCCCCGCTCTCTCTCTGGCGTCGATCACGCTGTACACAATCTCGTTCACCGCCTGGGTGTCTCGCTCCACGCCAAGGTCGTCAATGGCAAGCATGGTATACCGGTTCAGACTGTCTATGTATTCCTGCCTTCCCTCAAATCTGCCCTGAAGGGTATTCACCAGCCTGCTGAAATTGGTCATCATGCAGGGGTATCCCTTGTCGATCAGGGCGTTTACGATGCAGGCGACAATGACACTCTTCCCAACGCCCACATCGCCGAAGAGGAGAAGTCCCTTTCCGGTCTTCCGCATGTCCGGGAAGTTGTCCACATACCGGTGTGCCAGAGTGGATATCTTCTCGTTGGCCCGGTCATCCGCCTCAAAGGTCCAGGAGCGCATGGTTTTGTCCGTGAAGCCCTCCCGCCGGTTCCGGTGTATCCGCTCGTAGAGCTCCCTGGCCTTGACCTCCTGCTCCTCCCTCTCCCGTTTCATCGTCTCACATTGGCAGAGGATGTAGGGCTTGATAATGCCCCAGGGCATCCTGTACTCTCCCTGCTTGGGGGTGTTGCACTTCCCGCAGTACAAAAGCCCGTCCTTCACATAGTCCTCCGCGCAGGCGTGAATACTCTCTGTGGCCCGGTTCGCCAGACCGCTGATGATCTCTTCCATTGCTATCCCTCCTGTCTGTATCGTTCTTCCCAGGGCTTGAAATACTTGCCGCAGCATTTCTCCAGCCTCCGGTCAACCAGACTCTTGGTGTACTCAAAGTCCTTGTCACCCTTCAGGTCCTCAGACAGCATATCCGCGTACTCGTCAAAGATGCTGGCCCAGCGGTCAGACAGTCGCTTCAGTCTCTTCTCCCCGAATCCGAACTCCTCAGCAGCGGAGATCAGCATGAAGTCCGCGCACTGCTGAATGGTGTATCTCCTGGCATTGTCGATCAGTATCCTTTGCCTGAGCTGTTGCCTTGCCAGGAAGGAATTGTTCTTTCCCATGGTCTTTACCTCCCCGTGGAGCCAAAGCCTCCGGCTCCTCTTTCGGTCTCTTCCAGCGTGTCCGTAAGCTCCACGCCCTCGATCAGCACCGGTACCACCACCATCTGTGTAATCTTGTCTCCCTTCTGCACCAGGTATCCCCGCTCTCCGTGGTTGAAGAGCACTGCCCTTATGCTCCCTGTGTATCCGCTGTCTATGGTGCCTCTGCTGGTAATCCCCTTTGCCATCAGGCCGGACTTGGAGGTGATGAGTCCTACATAGCCCTTCGGGATCTCCACATGCACCCCCGTGTCGAATACCACATGCTCTCCCGGGCTCACATACCTGCTCTCCCTGGAGTAAAGGTCCAGCCCCGCGTCCCATTCGTGGGACCTGCTGGGCATCACCGCGTTTTCATCCAATACGATCTTCATGCGGCTTTGCAGGATGAATTGGGCACTTTTCGCAGTGCCCCTCATTTCTCAAGTGGTGGCAAACCACAATTCTGTTGATAAATGCTGCCAACTTCTCTTCATTCATGGCCCGTATTTTTTCGGCGTTGGTCTGCTTTCGCTTTCGCTCGTCTAACACTCCGCAAAGATATGCACTGCTTTCCTTTACGGTTTCGTGGTTTGGGCATACGCTTGCCGATGTATCAGAAATAAATCTCCCATCCGTCCATATCCGGCAAGCACTTTCGTGTATGCAATCAGAACAAGTCTTTGTGAACTGTATTTGCCTCTTAGCCATAATCATTCTCCTTTCGGCGGCTCGGCTTTGTTTCCATCTTGCTCGAAAAAGAATATAATTGGTTTTTCACATTCTATGACATTTCCGTAAACAACACCGACTTTATATATATAATTTTCTCGTAATTTGCGTGGGATTTCTTGTATGTAATGGCGGAATGTTTCAAGTGAATTAGCCCTTTTATAGTGGTTGCACATTCTGCAAGACGGCATAAGGTTGGAAATATCATCGCTTCCGCTTTCGTTCCACCCTCGCTTTG
>SFJB01000126.1 GCA_004555145.1 Bacteroidales bacterium
ACCTACATTTCCAAGGCGGCAGCAGGAGAGGCGGGAGTGCCTTTCTTCACCATATCCGGTTCCGACTTCGTGGAAATGTTCGTAGGTGTGGGCGCCTCTCGTGTGAGAGATCTCTTTGAACAGGCCAAAAAGAACGCTCCTTGCATCGTGTTCATCGACGAAATCGACGCCGTAGGACGTAAGCGTGGCTCCGGTATAGGCGGCGGCCACGACGAAAGAGAACAGACCTTAAACCAGCTGCTGGTTGAGATGGACGGCTTCGAGGAAAACTCGGGAATCATCATTCTGGCAGCTACCAACAGACCTGACGTGCTCGACCCCGCCCTCTTAAGACCGGGCAGATTTGACCGCCAGATCGTCATCGGACTTCCTGACATCAAGGGAAGAGAAGAAATCATCAAGGTTCACGCTAAAAACAAGCCTCTGTCAGAGGACGTTACACCGTCCATACTGGCAAGAAGAACCATGGGCTGCACGCCGGCTGACCTTGAAAACATATTAAACGAGGCTGCTCTGATTACGGCGCGCAGAAACGGACGCTTCATCAGAATGGAAGAAATCGAGGAGGCTATCCGCAAGGTTGAGATGGGTCCTGCCAAGAAGTCAAAGGTGGTTTCCGACAAGGAAAAGAAGCTTACGGCTTATCACGAGGCAGGTCACGCCATTGTGGCAAGATCTCTTCCGAATTATATGCCGATTCACGAGGTTACGATCATTCCGAGAGGCAGGGCAGGCGGATATACCATGTATCTGCCGCAGGATGACGTGCTCTTTGAAACCAAACAGGCCATGTACAACCGCATCATAACCTGCATGGGAGGACGTGCTGCCGAGAGCCTTAAGCTGGACGACATTTCCATCGGAGCTTCGGGAGACATCAAGCAGGCCACCGACATGGCTCGTGAAATGATAACCAAATACGGCTTCTCCGAAAAGCTGGGCAACGTAAACTACGGCGGCGACGGAGAGGTTTTCCTGGGCAACGACTTCGCCCAGCATAAGAACTATTCCGAGGAAACAGCCAAGGAAATCGACGAGGAAATCAGACGCTTTGTGGGTGAGGGCTACGAGCGGGCTCTCAGCATTCTCAGAGAAAAGGACGATATCCTTGAAAACGTGGCACAGGCACTTCTGCTGGTTGAAACCATCGACGGAGATCAGTTTGAGGACATTTACACAGGCAAAATCACTCCTGAGGACTTAAAAGCCAGCGTAGAAAAAGCCGGAGAGGAAAAGCGTGCAAAGGACGCCGAGGAGGCTGCCGAAAGGGAAAGACTTCGCGCCGAGGCTCAGGCCAGACTGCTGGAGGAGCTTAAGAAGTACGACGGCGATTATCTGGAGGACGAGGATCCGGTAGAGGACGAGGCGCCTGAGAAAGAAAAAGAGGGAGAAGATGAAAGTAACAGTTAGAGACTGCCTGCAGCTTGATTCTTTCAGGAACTGCATCGTGGTTGCAGGAGAGAGAAGGATGGAAAACAGGGTCAGCGCTATTTCCGTAATGGACGCCTCCGATGCTGCCGAAGCGGTAAAATGCGGAGGAGCGGAAGGCATGATGGCACTGACAACCTTTGCAGGAATGAAAAATGATACGGCTGCCCAGTGCGAAACCATAAGGGAAATGGCTGCGGCAGGAGTTGCCGCTATGGTATATTTTCCGAGGGAGCAGGGGGTAAAGTCCGTTGACAAGGAGGTCATCAGCGCTGCCGACGAAGCAGGGATGCCTTTTGTTGTCATGGCAGGAAGTGAGGCAGGCGATTATTCCGCCATTATTTCCGACGTCATGGAAAGAGTTCTCTACGGAAACAACTTTAAAAACAGCCTGATAAACAACACCATTTTCCATCTGCTCAACTTTGAAAAATACGCAAGCTTTCAGCAGGCCCTTCACGAGGCCGCTGTCAGCAACGATTTTCAGGTGGTACTTCTCAGTGAGGAGTTCAACCCTGTATTTGCCGTGGAGACAAGGCACAAGACCACCATCAATGAAGCCATAAGAAGGGGCAGAGAGGTGGCACTTAATCTAGGAAACCTTTACAGCTTCATCGAAATCGAGGGAGTGCTGACCTACTGGGGTCTGGTAAACATAAACAACGACAAACACTATCTTTGCATAGTGGATAATGAAGATAACTATTCCGCAGGGGAGATTACCAAGCTGGCGGAAATAATCGAGCTGGCAATGGGTATGTGGAAATACACGCCGGAGCGTGACGCCAAGGCTGAGCTTGTCAAGGCTCTCATGAGAGGCAACAAGTCTCTGGCATATTCCCTTCGCGAGGAAGCCGGAGTTAAGGCAGGGGACATAATTTCCGTTTTTTACGCAAGGCACATAGAGACGCGGCAGAGCGATGAAATCATCGACAAGCTGGCAAAGGACGGGATAATCAGCGTGATTAAAATTGCTGAGGAGGATGAAAGCTATGCCCTCATCCTTAAGGGAGAGAAGTTCTGCGAGGAGGAAAATCTCGACAAGTCTGTATGCACGGAGCTTTTCGACAGGCTCAAGGAAAACAAGTCTGTGCGCATTTTCCACGTGACCGGCGTGGACGGTATCGAGGGTGCGGGAGACGGCTTCAGGCTCATCGGCGAGACCTGGGCCTTCGTGGAAAGCATCTTCCCGTATAAGCGCGTATTCTCCAAGTACGAGCTGGCTCTGGTGGCAGGCTGCATCAATATTCAGGTGCAGGGCGGCCATCTGAAGAAAAACTTCATGGACCTTTTGGAGCCTTTCAGAAAGGAAGGGGACAACAAGGCGCGCCAGCTGCTGGAAACTCTGGAGACCTTCGTGCTGGACGCAGGCATGAACAGCGGCAAAACCTCTGAATTCATGGGCATTCACACCAACACCGTCCAGTACCGTCTCAAAAAAATCAATGAAATTCTCGGCGCGGAAATCACGGGAAACCGCGTAATCCCCGGGCTTACCATAGCTCTTGCGCTGAGAAGGCTGGAGGACACCGCCAAATGACCGGAGGAAGAAATCGCAGCTTGAAAATAGGAAATGTGGGGCTTTCGAGCCCCTTTTTGCTGGCGCCTCTTGCCGGCATAACCGACGGACCTTTTCGCAGACTGTGCGCAGAGCAGGGCGCAGCAATGGTTTATTCGGAAATGGTCAGCGCCAAAGGTCTGTGGTACAAAGACAAAAACACGGGAAAGCTCCTGGAAATACTCGACGGTGAGGAGCCTGTGGCCTATCAGCTTTTCGGCCACGAGCCTGATATAATGGCCTTCGCCGCCGGCAAGCTTGACTCCTGCGCCAATGTAATTTTCGACATCAACATGGGCTGTCCCGTTCCCAAAATCGTAAAGAACGGCGAAGGCTCCGCTCTTATGAAAAACCCCGACCTGGCCCACGATGTGATAGCCGCCGCAGTGAAGAACACCTCCAAGCCGGTAACGGTAAAGATCCGCGCAGGCTGGGATTCGGACAGTATAAATGCTGTTGAGATGGCTCATGCCGTCAGTGCCGCAGGCGCTGCTGCCATTGCAGTTCACGGAAGAACCCGTGAGCAGTACTATACCGGCAAGGCAGACTGGTCCGTTATAGCCGCAGTGAAGCGGGCCGTTGACATCCCTGTAATCGGAAACGGCGATGTGACCGATGCCCAAGCAGGACTCCGTATGATGGAAGAAACGGGCTGCGACTTTGTAATGATAGGACGAGGGGCCTTGGGCAACCCTTGGATTTTCTCCGAGCTCAACGCTGCATGGCGCGGTGAGCCGCTGCCGCCGCCTCCGACTAAAGAGGACAAGAAGCAGATGATGCTCCGCCACTTCGGCGATGTTTTGGAGCTGAAGGGTGAGTATGTGGCGGTACGTGAGATGCGAAAGCACGTAGGCTGGTACCTTAAAGGTGTGCCGGGGGCAGCTGCTTTCCGCGGCAGAATCAATCAGATAAATTCGGCGGAGGAGCTCAGGCAGGCCATAGAAGAAATTTAGAAAAAAGAGGCATCGTCATAACGGTTATTTCCCGTTAACACGATAGCCTCTTTCCATTGACTTCGTTATTTGCTGTTGAGTTTTCAACGACTCAGAACTTCAGATTTCCGAAGGGATCGCTTAGCCGAAGTATCTTTCCAGCAGACCCTTGAGAGCCTTGCCGTGTCTAGCTTCGTCGCGAGCCATTTCGTGAACAGTATCGTGGATAGCGTCAAGGTTGTTCTTCTTTGCGCACTTTGCGAGGTCGAACTTGCCTGCAGT
>SFJB01000127.1 GCA_004555145.1 Bacteroidales bacterium
CTTGCCGTGAGGGTTCTGCGCCGTACCGGTCTTTCCGCACACGTCCAGCCCCGGGATTGCTGCCCTGAGCGCTGTGGCACCGGCGGAACCTCCTCCGTTCACCGCCATATACATTCCCTGCACCGCGGTCTCGAAATGGGTGGTGTCCACCTTGGTGTACTGGCGTTCCTTGTATTTCGGGTCGATTTCAACCCCTTCCGAGTCTTTTACGATGTGCGGTATATAGTAGTAGCCCCTATTGGCCATTATTGCCGCGAGGTTCGCTATCTGTAGCGGCGTGGCTCCGATTTCTCCCTGACCTATGGACAGGGATATGATGGTCTGGAAACGCCAGCGGTTCTTGCCGTAAATGCGGTTGTAATAGTTCGAGGTCGGGATATTTCCTCCCAACTCTGAAGGGAAGTCGCTTCCCAGCGGCTGGCCGAAACCGAAGCTGAGCACATACTCCCGCCAGCTGTCCAACGCCTCGGATACCGTTGAGAACTTCTTGTTCTCAAGTATGTTGCGGAAAACGTAGCAGAAATATCCGTTGCAGGATGTGGCAATGGCATCCAGCAGCTGGAGAGGGGAGGAGTGGGCATGGCAGCCGAGTTTGTGATTGCCTCCGTAAGGGAAGCCCTTGACACAGGGATAGGAGTAGGACGGTTCGAGCACACCTTCCTGAAGGCCTATGAGCCCGTTCACCAGCTTGAACACGGAACCGGGAGGGTAGGAAGCCATCACGGTGCGGTTGAACATAGGCTTGCGCGGGTCGCGGGAAATCTCGGCGTAATGCTTGCCGATGTCCGAGAGCACGTCCACGTCTATACCCGGGCTCGAAACCATTGCCAGAATCTCACCGGTAGACGGCTCTATCGCCACCACGGACCCTACCTTGCCTTCCATCAGGCGCTGGCCGTACTGCTGCAGGTGCGCATCAATTGTGGACACGATGTCATGCCCCGGGACGGCCGGCTTGTCCTCTGCACCCCCTGCATACGGGGACTGGACGCGGTTGCGCGAGTCGCGCAGGTAGATGTGGTAGCCTTTCTCTCCGCGCAGCTCTTCCTCCATCGCGGCCTCGAGTCCGGTTTTCCCGACATAGTCTCCCGACTTGTACTCGGGGTGCTTCTTGATGTAGTCGGCGTCCACTTCGGATATGTAGCCGAGCAGGTTGCCGCCTGCGTTGAACGGGTACTCGCGTATGCTGCGCACCTGGGCCTTGAATCCTGGGAACAGGTATTCCTGCTCCGCGAACTTCACGTAGGTCTCCATTGATACCTGCTTGAGCAGGGTTTGTGTCTGATAACCTATGCGGCTGCGGTATTTGCGGTAGTATTGCATCTTCTCGCGTATGAACTCTGCGCTGGTGTCCAGGGCTGCCGCGAGGGCAAGGGTGTCAAGTTGCTTCACGTCACGCGGGGTGACGAGTATGTCGTAGCAGACCGAGTTGCCCACGAGGATTTCTCCGTTGCGGTCGTAAATCACCCCTCGGGGAGGATAGATGACCGAATAGACCATTGAGTTGTTGGACGCGTCCTTCTTGTAGTCGCTGTCGATAACCTGGATATAGAAGAGCTTGGCCAGCAGTATCACAGCCACTGCCAGCAAGCCGAAGAGCAACTTGTTTTTGCGGTTTACCTCCATCTCAATTCTCGTGCAAGTGGGCGGCGATGTACAATGAAAGCGGCGCGGAAACCAGCAGGGATACCGTACCCTTGACAAGGTCTATCCATACCGGCCTTGTGCCGGCGCTGTCAGCGATGATGTAGACAGCAAGGAAGAGGGCGGTGGAGAGAATTATGGCGAAAAATATCTTTTCCCAACCCTGGCGGCCTACGGAGAGGTTCTCGTTGCGCGAATAGAGCTCGCTGCCGAAAATCAGGATGATGATGTATTTGCGCAGGAAGGCCACGGGTACCAGCGCGAGCGAACTGAGCCCTAGCGGACTGCCGGCAAAGAAATCCACGGCGAGTCCGGTGACGAAGGCTATGAGCATGGAAAGTGCGCTGTTCTGTTTCACCGGCAGGAAGAGTATCATTGCCGGAAGGTAAACGATCATCAGGAACTGGGTGAAAGTGCAAAAATTCCAAAGCAGCACCTGGGCTGCGACCAGAATCAGGTATTTCAGTGTGTCGGAACTTCTCATTGCTGCATTACCGTATTTCTTCGGCCTTCTCGAGAGCCTCGATTTCAGCCTTGTCCCTGTTTTCGACAATTGTGACGTAATGGACGTTGGAGAAGTCCTGGAAGAGTTTCACATCGACGGAAATAGTGGATCCGTCCACGAGATTGGTGCCGGTGCTCACCCCGATAGGGATGCCGGCGGGGAAGATGTTGGAGAAGCCGCTGGTGCGCACGGTGTCACCCGGGGAAATGCTGTGGTGCGGAGCAATGTCCAACAGCCTCGCTCCGCTGCTGCTCAGACCGTCCCAGCGCATGGGAGCGTTGATGCCGCTGCTGCCTATCTTTGCGCTGACGGTGACGTTCCCGTTCATCAGGGTAAGTCCGTATGAATAGTGCTTGCCGACGGAGCTGATTATGCCCACAACGCCGCGCTCGGTGATGATTCCGGACTGGGGAACGACTCCGTCCTCGGAACCTTTGTTGAGGATGATGTAGTTGTGGGCGGTGCCACGGCTCATCTTTACCACGGTTGCGGGTATGTACCTGAACTGCCCGTGCGGCTCCTTAATTGCAGCGGCTTCCTCCTTTTGCCGCTCGTCACGCAGGCGGTAGGCCTGGAGTTCATCGTGGAGCCTGGCGTTTTCCAGGGCCAGTGAGTCGTTCTGCCGCTGGAGCCGGAAATGGTTGCGTATGGTTTCCCCGCCACCCCAAAGGCTTGCCTGTACCCTGCGGGAGACTCTTCCCAGGGCGATGTCGTGGAGAGTGGAGCTGCTTCTGAGCATAGCAAGAGCAGCAACCTCCAGAAGTATGAAGATTGCCGCACTTATGATAATTGCCGAAGTCTTGCGCCCCTGTGCCATCTATCGCATCAGGAAAGAATATCGGTCCGTGTGCTTGAGTGCATCGCAGGTGCCTCTGGCAACTGCGTGAAGAGGGTCTTCTGCCACGTGGAAGTCGATGTTGACCTTGTCCTTGAACCTTTTTGCAAGGCCTCTGAGGAGGGCTCCGCCGCCGGAGAGGTAGATGCCGTTCTCGACTATGTCGGCGTAAAGTTCAGGAGGGGTGTTTTCGAGCACGTGGAGTATCGAGGTCTCGATTTTTGCGATGGATTTGTCGAGACAGTGAGCTATCTCCTGGTGGGTGATGGTCGCCTCCACAGGATGGGCTGTCATAAGGTTAGGTCCGCGCACGATGAAAGGTAGCGGCTCCTCGTCCCCCAGATCAGGGATGACGGCACCCACGGCAATCTTGATTTTCTCGGCGGTAATCTCTCCCACCTTTATGTTGTGCTGCTGGCGAAGGTAGTACTGGATGTCGCTTGTGAATACGTCACCTGCCGTTCTGATGCTGTCCTGCTGAACGAGGCCTCCAAGGGAAATTACTGCAATCTCAGTGGTGCCTCCGCCTATGTCTACAACCATATTTCCCTGAGGGGCCTGGATGTCCAGTCCTATACCCAGGGCAGCTGCCATAGGCTCGAAAATCAGATATACATCCCTGCCTCCGGCATGCTCGGTGGAGTCGCGCACGGCCCTGATTTCCACTTCCGTGGATCCGGAAGGGATGCCCACCACCACTTTGAGGTTGGGGCTGAAGAGGCTGCGGTGCTTGCTGCTTACCTGTTTGATGAAGCCTCTGATCATCATTTCCGCCGCGTTGAAGTCGGCAATCACGCCGTCGCGAAGAGGTCTGATGGTCTTTATGCCGGGATTGACTTTCTCGTGCATCAGCTTGGCCTGCTGACCGAGGGCTATGCACTTGCCCGTATTATTGTCTATTGCGATTATGCTGGGCTCGTCAAGCACTATCTGTCCGTTCTGGTATATGACGGTGTTGGCTGTTCCGAGGTCAATCGCAAGTTCTTGATTCAGGAATGAAAACGCCATTTTTTTACTCTTGTCTAGTTAAGGAACAAAAATAG
>SFJB01000128.1 GCA_004555145.1 Bacteroidales bacterium
AGCAGGAAAACTACTCCCACAAAGGGTTGTATGTCGGCATAAGTGCCGGAGTGCCGTTCTCGCACAGTTCGTTCTCGTCTTTTGCCAAGGGAGGCCCTTATGGGGGGGTGGGTTCCGCTCTCTCGGCAGGATACAGGTTCAATTCCCTGCTCAGCCTTGAAGCCGACCTGGGACTTGGGCGCAGCAGTCTTGCCGCCCAGGACGGATGCATAGACAGCAACTATTACCTTGCCGCTGACGGCAAGCTTTACTACGCTTCCCTGCTCGGAATGCAGTCCTGGAGCGTAAAGGACTTCAAATCGTCAGTATCTTACGGCCATTTCGGCATCAGCGCGAACTTCAACCTTCTCAGCCTGGTTCAGAAGACTGCGCTCAGTCGCTGGAGCCTCGAGCTGAGTCCGCGCATCGCCGCGTACGGCACCAAAGAGAAGATGCTCCCGCTATCCGGAGGCGACGCCTTTATGGCAAGCGACAAAATCACTCCACACTTCGCTTACGGAGCCGCCATCAAAGCTTCCTACAGGATTTCCAGGCTCTTCAGGCTTGGACTCAGCTCCAGCTTCACCTCCCTCACGGGCAGGGGTCTTGACGGTATTCCGGACCACGGCCACAAATCCAACTTCATCTGGGAGAACTCCTTGCAGCTGAGTTGCGACATAATCCCGGGCAGCCGCAAGGGCAAAGGCGCATACGAGGGACACAGTTCCGGATACTACGACCGGGAGCTCCACCGGCTCGCCAGCCTCATACCGGTCCTTTCCAAGACCGCAATACATTCAGAGACAAGTTTCACCCTTGCTTCCCTTGAACTTCCCAAAGCCGCAGCTCTCGCCACATTCGCTCCAAGAGAGCCACTTGCAGACAGCCAGAGCGTCCATTTCGCCTTCGACAAATGGAATCTCACCGCTGCCGAGAGCCGCAAGCTCCTCGAAATTCTCGACTCCCTGCGCACCGATGCAAACCTTCGTCTCAGTCTTGAAGGCTGGTGCGACCGCTACGGAAGCGACGAAGTCAACCTGATTATCTCCCGCCTGCGCGCAGAATCCGTGAAGAAATGGTTCACCGACAGAGGCATCGAAGCGGGCAGAATCGAACTCGTCGGCAAAGGAAGCGACAAACTTGAAAGCAACAATGCAAAGGCAAGACGCGTGGACGTACAGTTGCACCGCGTACTAAATTAAGTGAATATGAGAATATCCCTACGCCATATATTGCCAATACTGCTGATTGCAGCCCTCAGCGCCTGCAACAGGTCGGATCAGGAGTATAATAAAGGAGTAGCCGTCTCTGCGGTGTTCAGCGACAGCGAAGACAGCACGACACAACCGGAAGATCTGCAGCTCTGGTTCTACAACGCCGCAGACGGCCAGCTTATCTTCAGCTCCCCTTACGAAAACTCGCGCGAACTTGCACTCAAGGTGTTTCCTTTACCTAAAGGAGACTACACTGCCGTTCTCGGCTCCAATCTTTCCTCTCCATTGATTATAGCAGGAGACAAGACAAGTCAAGGACTCTGCTACAGCCTTGAAGGGCTAAGCCCGAGGCAAGCATTCAGTGCCTCCAAAGATTTCACAATAGACACCCCGACCAAGGTTATCGAGGTCCGGATGGAAGTGCAGCGCTTCCTTTGCGAGCTTGCCATAGAAATCGAAGGCGCGCCGGACGGGCTTGGACTTGAAGTAGAATCCATCAACACAGCTGAGGCCTTCCATCCTGCCCTGAAGGGCGACGACGGCAGCTGCGGCCTTCCGTCCGCGAGCCCGAAGCAGTGCTCCATCCCGACTTTCAGCCTCAGTTCCGCCGCAACGCGCTCGCAGACCTTCATCCTTATGCCTACGGCCCGGGGAAGGGAATGGTCCTTCTGGCGCATCGTAATGAAAACCCCGGAGGGAAAGATCCTGGAAAGCTACATCGAAGCCCCTCGGATGAACCCGGGAGGCAAATATCTCATTAGCCTGGAATACACTGAAATCCAGTCATTTATGCACCTCTCCCCTTGCTCCATCGAAGACTGGACGCAGGGCTGGGTATATAACGGAGTCATCACCGACCCCACAACAACAAATACAACAATAAACGAATAATTCAAAAATCAAATACAAATGAAAGCAAAGTATATCATTTCAGCCCTTGCCGCAGTGGCAATGATCGGCTGCAACAAGACTGAAAAAGTCGCAGCACCAGAGTTCATCACCGTATCTACCGACATCCTGAGCAAGGTCAGCACCAACGCGGACGGAAGCCAGATCTTCACCGCAGGCGACAAGATCAGCGTGTACGCGTGGACCGGCGACCCTGCAAGCGTTCCGGCAGCAAGGGTGGTGGACAACTCCATCAACACCCTGGGCACCGACGGCGCGTGGACCGCAGCACCGCAGATGCTCTGGAAGAACCTCACCGACAAGCACTATTTTATAGGAGTGTACCCTGCTCACGCTGCATCCGAGGCCGACCTCAGCGCAGTGAAGGTGAGCGTTGACCCGGCAGACCAGCTCAGCAGCGACGTGCTGGTTGCCACCGAGCTCAGCGGCAAGATTGCCGAGAACAACCCTGTGCTCCTGTCATTCTCCCACGTGATGGCGAAAGTTGCAATCGAGCTCAGCTACCGCAACCAGTGGGGCGGCGGCGCACCTGAGGTGAGCGCAGTGAAAATCAAGGACCTGGTGTCCGGCGGCTCCCTTGACCTTCTCACCAAGACCGTTACCGCAGACGCAAGCCCTAAGGCCGACACAGCCATCCCTGTGCTCGAGAAGAACAAGAGCTACGGCACCGTACTCGTGCCTCAGGCCGGCATCAGAACCATAGCCATCACCATCGACGGCAGCGATTACATCTACACCCACGCCAGCGACATAAGCTTCGAGTCCGGCAAGATTACCACCATACGCCTTATCGTGGGCCGCAACCAGATCGACCTCGGCGACGTGACCATCCAGGACTGGGCCGCCGGACAGACCATCAGCGACGGCGAGGCGCTCAACTAATTGATTATTAATTATGGACGGTAAATTATTCCTTACAGCGGCGGCTCTCCTTCTGGTCGCAGCCTGCACGAAGGAAGACTCCGGAGCCGCTTTCCGCAGCGACCCCGACGCCGTGCGTATCACGGCGCAGGTGGGCGACGGCCTGAGTGGAGGCTTCGTGACCACCCGCAGCAATCCTGTGAGCGAGGACGCCGAGGCGCAAAAGGCATTCAAAAGCGGGGACAAGGTTTGCGTCACTGCAAACGGCCAGAAGAAGGTAGTTTATACCTATGACGGCACAGCCTGGAATCCGGAGGCGGGCAAGTACCTTAAGTGGACCTCCCCCACGATGACCTTTTCCGCTTGCTATCCGGCGGCGGACGGCGTGAGCGCAACACACTTTACCGTCCCTGCCGACCAATCGGATGCGGACAAGATTGCCGCTGCCGACTATATGACCTTTTCCGATGAGGTAACCCGCGGGAGCAACAACGGCGTCACCCTTGCTATGACTCGCAAAATGGTGAGAATAGTGGTGGTGCCTACTACAATCTTAAACCAGTTTGACGGATATGAAGTGACAGATATAACTGTCTACGGCAACAGGAAGGGATATTCCGGTGGCAATCTGGTAAATGGAGATGTAGCCGTCAAGGCTTACAAGCTCAACGGCAAATTCTATGCTCTTCTCCCGCCGACCCATGAAACTGGCGATTTACCATTTATCGATGTCACCGTCACCGATGGCAGCGACACCCGGACGCTTACAGCCAATATTATTCCTTACACAGAGGCAGGAAAGAGCTATACCGTCAGCCTTAAGGTGGGAAAGAATGTGGCCAGCGTGACAGAAGTAAGTATCTCAGAATGGGGGACTACTTCAACGCCCATCGCCAACGGAGAAGAGGCAGTGCTGGTTCCTTATATCACTTTTACGGCGGAAGCTGAGCAGACCTTCACGATGAATTTTCAGCCACAATCTTGGTATGATGCATTCAGTCTGGGAGAAGGTGATTATTTCGAATA
>SFJB01000129.1 GCA_004555145.1 Bacteroidales bacterium
GAATATGTAAAGGCCCCGAGTCTCTCGAAACGGGCCTCGCGTACAAAATCCAGCAGCTCCTCGAAATCCTTCTCAGTTTCCCCCGGATGACCTACTATCATAGTGGTTCTCAGGGCAATACCAGGCACTCGACTGCGCATCTTCGCAATCAGCTCGCGGGTCTGGGCAGAGTTCACGTGGCGGTGCATCCGCGAAAGCACGTTGTCAGAAATATGCTGGAGCGGGATGTCCATATAGCGGCACACTTTGGGATTGGTCGCCATAATGTCTATGACGTCCTCCGGGAAATCAGCCGGATAGGAGTAGTGAATCCTTATGCGCTCAATCCCGTTCACGGCCGATAGCGCTTCGAGCAACTTGCCCAGAATGCGCTTGCCGCAAAGGTCCAGACCGTAGTAGGTGGTGTCCTGGGCTATGAGTATGAGCTCACGCACACCCATCGAGGCGAGCGAAGTCGCTTCCTCCACCAGGGTCTCCACGGGCACTGAACGGTGCGCGCCGCGTATGAACGGTATGGCGCAATAGGAGCAGCGCCTGTCGCATCCTTCCGAAATCTTCAGAAAGGCGTACGGCGCCTGGACGGAAAGACGGCGATGCGATGAGCCGCAGGACCTCACACCCAGATGATTCAGCACCTCTCCCAGATCCCTGGCGCCATACCAGGCATCGACCTCGGGTATCTCTTCTCGAAGCTCCCTGGAATAGCGCTGTGAAAGGCAGCCGAAAACAACGAGTTCTCCCGCCTCCCCGGCCTTCTTCTTCTCCACAGCCTCCAGAATCGCCTGTATAGACTCCTCCTTGGCATCTCCTATGAAGCCACAGGTATTCAGAAGCAGGCAGTCCACAGGAGAGTCGTCCTCCACCAACACGAAATCATCCGCCGGCAGCATTGCCAGCAGATGTTCCGTGTCCACGGTATTCTTGGAACAACCCAGGGTTACCGCCTTAATTCTCTTCGGCTTTCTGTTCATCTTCGTTCACGAAATCCAGGGAAGCGTACTTGACGAGCTGGTCATACCAGTCGAGCACCTTGCGCATATGGGAAAGGTAGAACCTGTCGGCATCGTAATCAGGTATCGCCTTTGCAAAGAAATCGAGCACTTCGGCATCTGAAGCCTTGCTGGAAGGGGCCTGTTCCTCTCCTAGAGCTGCCTTGATGGCAAGGAACACGTCAGCGAGTTTCATCTCACCCTCAGAGGTGTAGATGGCGATATCGGCGAGGGTGGTGATACGGCTGGAGCCTGAGAACACCGTCCTCTTCTTGTCAGCAAGGCCCTCAGCAACGGCTCCGTTGCGTGCCTGGGCGAGATATCTGTAGAGTCCGTGATGTCCGGACACAGAAAGAATTCTGGCTAAATCTGTCTTCATTTCAATATGTCTTTTAATACTATATCCAATTCATTCCGCAGGGATTCCATATCCCCGTCGTTTTCCACGCTCCAGTCAGCTTTGACGGCTGCGAAGTCCTGCAGGCTGTCCCTTTCAGCCACCTTCGGGTTCCTCCGGCAGCGAAGCTCGTAATCAGCATTCACAACCAACACTTTGTCATACAGACCGTTGAATATGCTTTTCTGAAGCATCACTGCAGATTCTATCACAAGCAGAGGCGCATTTTGGGATGCCTTCCAGGCCTTGATATCCTCTGCCACGTAAGGGTAAACCATACTTTCAAGTTTTTCCCTCTTGGCATCATCGCTGAATATGATTCCTATTCTGTCCCAACTGATTCCCAGAGCCTCCTCTATGTCGCATTTGAGCCCGGGTATCAGGGAGTACAGCATCTTTGTACGGGAGTCGCAGTCATATACTGGCACGCCGCGTTCAGCGAAGTACCTGCAGGCTTCGGACTTGCCGCTGCCTATCGGTCCGGTGACAAGAAGACTGATCATCTGGCCTTCAACAAGCAATCCACAAACTCAGGACTTATGCTCCAGTCAATGACACCAGAAGGCATATTGTCGCATTTTGCGACACAGCGGCCGGTGAGGGAGACGGAGAAATCCTTGTAATCTACATAGAAATCGGCGCTTGTCGTAGGGTCGACGCTTACCGGAAATGCGCAGCGGAACACCACCTCTGCGGTAGAAGGAAGCACTGACAGGCTCTGCCCTGAAGGGACATTGCGGGTCTGGAGCTTGACTTCAGAACGCAACTCCACGTAACGGCTCACGTCGACGGAATACTTTACCACTTCATCCGACAGACGCAAACCACGAGGCACATCGAGTCTCACCGTGCCGTGGACATCAGAATCTATCTCATTGAGTTCCACAGGCTTGGTAAGAACCCTGTCTATGCTTTCAAGCCTTGAAGGCTCCCCATACACATATACCGAGTCGGGTTGCACGCGCATAGGACCGAGGGCCATGTACTGGGACTTGAAACTCAATGCCTGCACCTGCTGCACCGGCACCTTCTTGTGGCTTTCAGGATTGAAGGCGAAGCTGAGATCATCGGAGAGGAAGGACTCAACCGTGGTCCCGTCTCCGAAAACGGCTGAAACGTATTTGTAGAGCGCAGAAGGCTGCAGACTGTACCTGTCATCCCCGGAATACTTGAAATCCGACGGTTCGAAGTAAACGGTCAACGGCCTTTTATGGGTACGGGATAACAGGAAATGCCGAAAACCCGATGCCTTGACCTGAGCGGTCACGGTGGCATCGGTTGACGACACTTCTGCCCTTGCATCGATATTGCTCTTTGCTATTACGGGAACACTCACCACACTCACGTATGTCTGAGAGAGATTATGGATGAGCCACACCCCGGCAGAGAGCAAAAGGCAAAGGATAAACTGTATCCCCTCCTTTCTCACTACTTGGCAGGGGTAGTATCCTTCTGAACGGAATTCTTGTCCACGCGAAGCTTGACGTCTCCATCCACCTTGATGAGTACGCTAGTCTCGTCAACTTCGGCGATGGTGCCGTAGATGCCGCCCACAGTGATGACCTTGTCTCCCTTGGTGAGGGCTTTCCTCATCTCGTCAAGAGCCTTCTGCTGCTTTCTCTGAGGCCTGATCATAAAGAAATACATCACGAGGAATATGAGGGCGAACATGATAAGCATGCTCCAGAGGCTGCCTGACTGCTGTGAGGGATTAGCCTGTAAAATAATGGTACTTAACATTTTATTCATTGTTTTGATGATTATTGATCAGTTTGTCGAGCAGGCCGTTCAGGCAATCAACGAGCACGGCGGAAAAGCCGCACGCTATTATGCCACTGATATGTGCGACGGCATTGCCCAGGGACACGACGGAATCAACTATTCCCTGCCGCACCGGGAGGCCATCGTCAATCTGGTGGAGGCTCAGGCCAACGCCAGCGTGTATGACGGCGGTGTGTTCATTGCCAGCTGTGACAAGTCAATGCCCGCCATGCTGATGAGCATCGGCCGCCTGAAGGACATGAGCGCCATCGTGGTGACGGGCGGTGTCATGGAAGCCCACACCCTGCCGAAAAAATACATCGTGAAGGACCCCGCCTGCAAGATCAACGAGCTGCTGACGCTGGAGCAGATCGGCAAATTCGACGCCTGGGAGAAAACCGGCGTTATCCCCAATGACCAGTTGGATTACTACAAGCAGCACGCCTGCCCCAGCTGCGGCGCCTGCTCCTTTATGGGCACCGCCTCCACCATGCAGGTCATGGCGGAAGCCCTGGGCCTGATGCTCCCCGGCACCGCCCTGATGCCCGCCACCGCTTCCGAGCTGAAGCAGGCCGCCTACGATTCCGGCGTTCAGCTGATGCGTCTGGTAGAGCAGGGCATCACCGCCAAGGACATTGTGACCAAAAAGAGCTTTGAGAACGCCATCATGGTCCACGCGGCCATCTCAGGTTCCACCAACGCCACCATGCATCTGCCCGCTATCGCCCATGAATTTGGAATTGAGATTGACGCCGACACCTTCGACCGGATGCACCGCGGCGCCCACTACCTGCTGAATATCCGCCCCTCCGGAGACTGGCCCGCCCAGTATTTCTAC
>SFJB01000015.1 GCA_004555145.1 Bacteroidales bacterium
CACAGAACCGGGACCAACTGCTGCTGGCCCTGCTGCTGATTCTGCTGCTGATTGTTCCTGATCGGAAGCATTATATAATTACTACTAACTAACCGAAGGCAAAGTTAAGAAAAATTTTTAATTTACAAATATGTAAACTACAAATTTTCCATTATTCCTTAATAAAAATATTTATTATCCCATTATCATATCTTCGGAAGCTTTGACAGGCTCTCTGCGATTTCTGCATCAGTCGGAATTACGTCTGACATAGTTCCGTCGTTGTAGCTTTCGTAAGCCTTGAGGTCGAAATAGCCCGTACCTGTCAAACCGAAGAGTATGGTTTTCTCTTCGCCTGTCTCCTTGCATTTCAATGCTTCGTCTATGGCTGCACGTATGGCGTGGCTGCTCTCCGGTGCAGGCAAAGTGCCTTCCACGCGCGCAAACATCTCCGCCGCCTCGAACACCGAGGTCTGTTCCACGGCACGCGCTTCAATATAGCCGTCGTGGTATAACTGGGAAAGTATAGTGCTCATTCCGTGGAAGCGCAATCCTCCGGAGTGGTTCGCAGACGGTATGAACTGGCTTCCTAGAGTGTACATCTTCGCAAGCGGACAAATCATTCCCGTATCGCAGAAGTCGTATGCAAACTTACCCCTGGTAAAACTTGGACAGGATGCCGGCTCCACGGCTATGATGCGATAGTCAGCCTCTCCCCTGAGCATCTCGCCCACGAACGGGCTAACAAGTCCGCCGAGGTTGGATCCGCCGCCTGCGCAACCTATGATGATGTCCGGCTTGATGCCGTATTTTTCAAGTGCCGTCTTCGCTTCCAGACCTATCACCGTCTGATGCAGCAGCACCTGGTTGAGCACGGATCCGAGCACGTACCTGTAGCCAGGGTTGGATACTGCCGCCTCCACTGCTTCGGAAATGGCGCAGCCAAGGCTTCCGGTAGTGTCAGGATACTCTTCGAGAAGCTTGCGTCCCACATTGGTGGTCATACTTGGAGATGGGGTCACCTGTGCGCCATAGGTTCGCATCACCTCGCGACGGAAAGGTTTCTGCTCATAGGAACACTTCACCATAAACACCTTGCAGTCAAGGCCGAAATATGCACAGGCCATACTCATTGCCGTGCCCCACTGACCTGCCCCGGTCTCGGTGGTGACACCCTTCAGCCCCTGCTGTTTGGCATAATAGGCCTGGGCGATGGCTGAGTTCAGCTTATGGCTGCCCGAGGTGTTGTTGCCCTCGAACTTATAATATATCTTGGCAGGGGTATCCAGAGCCTTTTCCAGAAAGTAAGCCCTTACCAGAGGAGATGGCCTGTACATCCTGTAGAAATCCTGGATCTCACGGGGGATCTCGAAGAAACGGGTGTCGTTATCCAACTCCTGGCGGCAAAGTTCCTCGCAGAAAATCGGGCTGAGTTCATCCAGGGTCAGAGCTTTGCCTGTTCCGGGATTGAGCAGAGGCGCCGGCTTGTTCTTCATATCAGCGCGTACGTTATACCATTGGGTAGGTATCTCGCTCTCTGCAAGATAGATTTTGTAAGGAATTTTCTCTTTCATGGCAATAAATATTTAACTGTTGAAATTTGTTTGACTTGCAAAAAAAATCCCGTCGCAGTCGCGGCAGGATGTATGGGCAGAATGGAATATATGCACACAAGGATGAAACCTACTACGACTTTGGAAGTTGTAATAAGCGCCACCACCAGATGTTGCAATTATATCTCATTTCTATTTCTTTTTCGTGTGCAAGGTAGAAAATGTTTTTCTAAAGTCCAAGCATTATTCGAAGAAATTCAATAAATTCCTTCCCCGACCGCTATGTAAGTCTCTCCGTTGAAAGCAATGCCACGCACGTCCCCGGACCGTGTATACTCGGGGTAATTGCAATGCGAGCAGGCGGGCAAATAGAAGATTACGCCGCCCGAGCATCCGAGCACAAAGGCATTCCGGGCAGTGCTATAGCAAGCCGAAAGCACTTGGTTCTCAAGCACATACCTGCTACCATCCAGAGTATAATCCAATTCGCGACGACTCCACACCGAGCCCTTTTCGGAGACGAAAGCTACAGCCCGACCGCTTCCCTCCTCCACCCCGGCGACGCACACGGCATCAGGCGACACTGCAAGTGCGGTGAGTTGCACGGGACCGTAGTATGCGGAATACAGTTCATTGAAATCCAGAATCTCTGCGCGGAACTCATCGTCAAGACGCAGGATGCGGGAAGACGAATCCAGGGCATAGCAGCGCTCGCCAAGGCAGGCAAAATCAATGTAGTCAAAAGATTTGGGCAAATCTAGATCCACCTCTTCCCAGGAGCCTGAGGAAGTCTCAAGCAAGCCCACGAGCCTATCTGAATACAGCGCGCAAAGCACTCCGTCCAATATGCTCAGCCTGACAGCGTCATCCGGAGAGACAAGCTTATATTCGGAGTGTTTCACGGCAGCGGAGTCAAGGAACTCCACAGTTCCGCAATCCGTCAGAGCGGCAAAACCGTCCCTGTACTCAACGGCATCTACATAGAAAATCTCCGACCGGGGGATAAGCCCGGCCAGAGATACTAGAATCCAATACAGAAGTTTACTTGCCAATTCTGAAGAAATCGAATGACACTTCGAAAGGAGTATTGTCCGTCTGAGCCTGCATTCCTCTCAAGAAAGAAGCATATCGGGCAGGAATGACTCCGTTGCATGCAATCAGGCCGGCATTGATATCCTTGAGGATAATATCCACCTTGCCTGCCTCCACATATTTCTTTCCGTCCACAGAATAATATGCAGTGTAGCTGGAGCCCCTTTTCACCAGACGGAGCCAAAGGGTATTCCCGGACAGCTCGACATCATTGAGGCTGACGCTGACGTTGGCCTTGCTGTTGCCGTCCGACTCGCAGCTGAGCTGCAGAGAACCGGCTCCGGACTGCTCTCTTCTGAAGCCCGGTGCGGCATAGACAAACTTCACGAAATTGTCATCATCCTGATATGCCAGCAGACCGGCATTCTGGGAAGGTAATCCCGGAGTTCTGGAGCAGCTGATCTTCGTGGTGACTGTCCAGTCGCTGTTGGCGCTCTGTAGGAATATGTTCCCAGCTCCGTCATTCGACTCGGAGATATCCCCCTCTGAAGCCTTGATTTTCAATGCAGTTCCATCCAGGCTCCAGGCTGAAGCATCTTCTCTGAGTATGCTCCAGGCAGAAGAAAGCTTCCCTGAATTGAATTCGTCGGAAACGCCTTTCACTCCAAAGTTGACATAATACAATGACTCGTCAGCCGTCATGTCGTCAATCAGCTTCACGACAGCGGTTCCAGGCACAGACTCAGCCTGCCGTATCTCCACGCGCAGCTCAGGGTCGGCGGCCTTTGCGCTGAGCTGAGGAGCAACGGAAGAAGCCTTGCGTGCGAAGGAGTACTGTTTCACTCCTGCCTTGAGTATGTTTTTGCCGTCAAGTCTGAGTTCCGCAAGCGAGAGATCCGGCATAACCTTCAACACATATGAAGAACTTACGTATTTTCCTTCGTAGCTGACAGTTGCCGTAATGGTGGCAACGCCCTGGGACTTTGCGAAGATTCTGCCCTCAGCATCCACCGACACCACAGCCGGATTGTTGCTGAGATAACGGACATCCTTTGCTTCCACGAAGGAATCATCGCTGAGGCAGGCCGTATAGCTGGTAAGGGCGCTTTCCCCTACCTTCAGCACTGACACTCCGCAGTCCGCAACCACAGTCTTGAGATAAGGAACATAGCTGCTGTCATTCATCCTGGCATATACCCTGCCTGATATATTCTTGGAAGAAGAACCTATTTCGAATGCGTACAAGCCCTTGTCCCAAATCATACGGTCGGCTTCCATATCCCAGAACCACAGATCCTCACAGTCTATTTCAAAGCAGACCGTCTTGGTCTGACCCTTAGGGATGGTTACCCTTCTGAAGGCCTTGAGCCTCTTGATAGGTCGCTGCGCTTCCACCGGACTTTCCGGAGTGCTCACATAGACCTGCACCACCTCATCTCCGTCATAATCGCCGACATTGGTCACATCCACACTGATGCGGACCTTACCAGCAGGCCTGATTTCATCGCGGTCTATGCGGAAATTAGAGTAACTGAATTCGGTATATGAAAGTCCGTATCCGAATTCATAGGATACAGGCTTGTCAAAGTACCAGAGGGTGCGTCCGTTCTTGCCTTCAGCTCCGCGAAGGGTATAGTCGGTGATGGCAGGAAGGTCCTTTACGCTCCTGTACCAGGTGGCATTGAGTTTTCCTCCCGGATTCACATCTCCGAAGAGAACCTTGGATATGGCTGCACCCTGGGCTTGACCGTTATAACCGGTCCAAAGTATGCCGGGGATGTTTTCAAGGTTCTTGAACTCCTCGACCTCCACGCATCCAAGGGTCTGCATAACCACGATTGTATTCCTGTTCACGGAAGCTACGGCTTTGATGAGATTGAGCTGGTTGCCCGGGAGCTGCAGGGTGAGGCGGTCAGCTTCCTCGGTGGCTGTATTCTCATCAGTACCCACAAAAACTATAGCCACGTCCGAGGTCCTTGCCATTTCCAGGGTTGCCGGGTCGATTTCCTCGTCTTCGGCTGCCTTGTACACCAGGTACAGGGTCTGAGGTCCGTTGTATCCGAGCCTGTTGACCTTGGCTTCCATTGGGGTGCTGGCGCCGTACACTCCGCCGACGCGCTTGCCCGATGCCTTGGTAGCCTCGAGCGTACTGATGAGATTGCCGTCAGGGGAACCTACGTGCACCTCGATGATACCTCCCTCGGTAGGGATGTTCACGCCAATGGTAATTTTGTCCACATTGATGAGATCGATATTCTCGTATGCAGTCCAGGACCCGTCATCTATGGAGCGTACCTGCTCCTCCGTACCCATACCTGAGCCGACGGTGATGCCCTCGGATGAGGCGGAGTAACGTGTGGCGTCGTGCCTGCTCACGCTTCCGTCCGCCTTTGTCAGCTCGAAGTATGCCACATAGAGGAGGTTGCTCTTGCTCTTCGTGCTTCCGCCGGATGCGAGCCTGACTTCAACTTCAGGATTGCGGGCGGCAAGATATGAGCTGATTCCCTGATATGGACTTATGCGGCTGCTTTCCTCCGGACGGCCGGAATAAGGGCCCAGCTCCACCTTGTCGGCCTGAGGACCGATAAGGGCTACGCTCTTGAGTCCTCTTGCATCTAGAGGGAGGGCCCGGGAACTTGTACCGGCTACGGTTTCATTTTTCAGCAGCACCGCAGTGCGGGTGGCAACTTCCTCAGCCAGAGCCTGGTAGCGCTTCTCGTTCACCATAGTCACAGGGTAGAGTGCATACGGCACCATAGGATCGGGGTCGAACTCACCGGTACGCATACGTATGGTAAACACGTTCACGAGCGCCCTGTCGATGTCTGCCATAGTGATGAGGCCCTGCTCCAATGCGCTGATGGCGTACCTTTGATATACGCTGCCGCAATCGGAATCCACTCCGGCCTTCAGTCCGGCCGCAGTGGCCTGCTCGGCTGTCTGCACATAGTAGTGGCCTGTATATATGTCTTCTATGGCGGCGCAGTCACCTGTCACGTAACCCTTCAGTCCGTAGGTACGGCGGGCTATGGTGTCCAGATAGAAAGTGCTGGCGGAGGTTGGCACCCCGTTCACCGCATTATAGGAGGACATTATCGATGGAAGATTGTCATTTTCAATGAGTTCCTTGTAAGGATAGAGGTAGAATTCCCTCATGTCCCTGCTATCCATGTCGGAACTGCCCACGTGGCGGTTGAACTCACTGTTGTTTGCGAAATAGTGCTTCGCGCATGGGACAGCCTTCATATAATCCGGATCGTCGCCCATAAGTCCGCGGACATAGGCACCGGACATCACAGCAGAAAGGAAAGGATCCTCCCCGTAGGACTCTCCGGTTCTTCCCCACCTTGGGTCACGGATCGGTTCCACTACCGGAGACCAGAAGGTAAGGCCCTTGGTTCCGGTTTGGAAGATTGCACGGGCCTCGTCTGCGATGGCAGAAGCCATCCTTTCAAGAAGCTGGGGATCCCAGGAAGAACCGATTGCCACACTGTTAGGATAAGAGGTCGGGCCCTGCTGCCCCACTTCAGGGTTTGCACCCGTAAGGACTCCGTGCAGAGCCTCGCTCCATACATTGTACTGTCTTACTCCCAGCCTAGGCACAGGAGCCATATTGTTGCCAAGCAGACTCTCCTTCTCCTCAAGGGTGAGTCTGGACACCAGATCCACAGCCCTTTCTTCAAAGCTGTAATTTGTGTTCTGATAGATAGGCAGATTGTTCTGGGCAGCTGCTGCAGCGCCCACAAACAGGAATAATGATGCTAAAAATCTCATAACCTTTAATCTTATCTACTACCAGTTTTACTGAAAATGTATACTGCAAATGTTTTAGGTGCAATGGTAAGTTCGAAACTTTGCCCTTCAGCTGATACTTCCTTCTTCTGAGGGACAATCTTTTCTGCTTCGTCGAGTGTGTTCTCAGCATCAGGGTCGTCACTGTGGTATGTAACGACGGCAAGCTGCCTGACGGTCTGTTTCTTCTTCAGGCCGTCGAAAACAAGATTAATGTCCTGAGGAACGTCAGAAACGTTGGCCACCTTGACATATATGCTGTTGCTGTCGGCATCGAGCACGGAGCTGGCAAACAGGCCGTTCTGGTCTTCCGCGCCGCTAACCGCACGTCCGTCCATAGTCAGGCTGAGCACGTTGGTCCCCTTGTAGGTGGTGTACAGCTGCTGGACATAATAGCTGCAGGAACGCATGCTGCGGAGGTTGTCGAACCATATCAGATCCGGCCTCCACTGCCATCCTTCGACGTGGGCGAAGAGAGGAGCATAAGTTGCCATATATACGACGTCGGCGTTCCTTTCAAGTCCGGTCATAAAGGCAGCCTCAAGCAGGGATGCCTCGAAATGGTTCCATTTCTTGCCTTTTCCGTGGCAGGCATACTCCCCGGCGAACACCTTGGGACCCTTGCGATCATAATTGTCATATCTGGCGCCCTGGGAAAGGAACCATTTTTCAGGACGGTAGAAATGCTCGTCCACGAGGTCTGCTCCAAGTTTCTTCATCTCCGGCCAGAGGAAGTCAAATTGCTTTCCTTCAGAATTAGGTCCTGAGGAACCTACTATCTTGATTTCAGGGTAAGCCTTGCGTATTGCGGCGACGAAAGGCTCGAGGTGATCGACATAGGTCTGGTCCCACTGCTCATTTCCTATGGCTATATACTTGAGATCGAATGGATCGGGATGGCCCATAGAGGCACGTACGGAGCCCCATTTGCTATCGGCGGGGCCATTTGCAAATTCTATCAGGTCAAGCGCATCCTGAATATATTCATCAAGCTGATCGACAGGACAGTGCGCATCCTCCGTGTCATTCTGGAACTGGCAGGCAAGTCCGCAGCTGAGTACAGGAAGCGGTTCTGCACCTATATCCTCTGAGAGGAGGAAATACTCATAAAAACCGAGGCCGTATGACTGGTAGTAGTCAGGATAGAAACGGTAGTCGAAGCAGTACTGCCACCTGTTCAGATTGAGAGGGCGGTTCTCCACAGGTCCGACGGTATTCTTCCACTGGTAGCGGGTTTCAAGGTCCGTACCTTCCACGATACATCCTCCCGGGAAACGGAACAAGCCCGGGTGCAGGTCATACAGGGCCTGGGCAAGATCCTTGCGCAAACCGTTCTTCCTGCCCTTCCAGGTATCCACCGGGAAAAGGGACACGTGCTCCAGATCCACAGCGTTGTTTCCGCGAAGGAAAATGCGCAGCGCCGCCTTGGGGTCGGTCACAGCAGAAGTCAGCTCAAGTTCGTACTTCTTCCATTCGGCAGAGCTAATCTTCAATTCTGAGGAAACGCTGGCCTGCCTGTCGTTCATCGAAGACCTGTCGAAGAACTCTACGCGTATGGAAGCATCTTTTCCCTCTTCCACGCAGCGGGCCCAGACACTGAAACGGTACTTCTCCCCGGCCTTCAATCCGATTCCGAAGAAACCTTCATTCTCCAGAGCCGTATGCTTATGCGGATGCCCGGCACTGCTCAGCCGCACATAATACGGGTTGCGCTCGAAAGGTCCGTCATTGCGAAGCTCAACATTTCCGGCCACGCTCCAACCCTGTAAGTGATTTGAAGGAAACTCGAAGGAACGGTTCTTGACAAGTTCCGCATAGAGTCCACCATCCGCAGCGAAGTTGATGTCTTCGAAGAAAATACCGTACATGGTCGGCTGAATAGGAGCTCCTGTCTTATTGGTTCTCACGTGGAAAGTGTTGACCTGCGCAGACATCGAAATCGCCGATGCGGCAGCCATTGCAGATAATAAAATAGTTCTATACATAAGATATGGTATGTGGTTCAATTACAAATATAGCAATTATTTGTCTATATAGCGACAATGCAAAAACAAACAGGCCGGTTCCCAGTCTGAACTGGTTCCCGGCCTGTATTGCGCATAGTCATTTCACAGGGAAATGACAAAGCCAATTACCATTCAAGAATCTTCTTGAAGTCGTATGCCTCAGGGTTCGCGATTCCGAGTGCCTTGACTGCCTCGTAATCCTCCGGAGTTACGTAATGTGCGATATACTCGTAGTAATTCTGGGCGGTACCGCAGTTGATGTCAACTACGCGAGGAGGAATCTTTCCGGTCTCAGGGTCCTGAAGATCGGCAAGATAAAGAGGAGAGACATTGCCGTAGGAGTCAACGTATACCATACAGCCTGTCTTGCCTTCGCGGAAGAGCTGGTAAACACCCATTGCGAGTTCGGTGCAGTAGGTCAGGTCGTATGCAATAGGATCCTGGCAGCGTACGTCATATCCGATTTCGAGCGGACGGCTCTTGACCTTCAGACCGAGAGCCTTGAACTCCTTGTCGAGAAGGTCGTTGAAAAGCACTGCCTTGGATAGTTTGCCGAGTTCAGGGTGACCGTGGTCATCGTAGGTGAAATGTACTCCGGCATCCTCGAGCTCCTTGATGTCGAGGTTGTGGAAAAGTCCTTCCGCAGTGATGATGCTGCCATAGTCTACACCCATGATCTTCCTCTTGATGATGGCGGAGAGGGAGAGCTTGATGATCTTGTCAAGGCTGATTCTGGTCTTGTTGAACATCTCAGGGATGATGGTCATAGGGCAGTGGGTAGCCTCACCGATACCGAGCGCAAGGCTTCCGCAGGTACGGCCCATGGCGCAGAGAACGAACCAGTTGCCTGAGGTGCGGGCATCCTCATAAGCGGTCCTGGCGATGTGAGCGCCCTCGTTCTTGGCGGAATTGTAGCCGAAGGTAGGAGCGTTGGCAGGAAGAGGAAGGTCGTTGTCGATAGTCTTAGGGCAGTGGATGTTTGCGATAGGATAACCCTTGGCGGTAAGGAACTTTGAAATTCTGTTTGCCGTGGAAGCGGTGTCATCTCCTCCGATGGTGACAAGCAGCTTGATGTTGTTGTCCTTGAAGAGGTCAAGGTTGAAGTTCTCCTCGAAGTCCTTGTCAGTCGGCTTGAAACGGCTCATCTGCAGATAAGAACCTCCCCTGTTGAAATAACGGTCAGCAGTCTGGAAGTTGAGATCCTCGGTACGGGCGTTCTTGCTGAAAAGACCGGAATATCCGCCGTGAAGTCCTATAACTCTGAAACCTTTTGAGAGGAAAGTTTTAGCAACACTCATAGAAACGGAGTTCATACCAGGTGCGGGACCACCGCCGCACAGAATAATAACAGAATCTTTCATTTTTTATTCGATAATTTTGAAGAATTTTCGATTAATTAAATCCCGCAAATTTACTCATTATCCGCATAAATCACAAACATAAATTTTTATTTCATAAATCTCCCATTTTCATTAAATTTGTAATTTATATATGGAAAAGAACGAAGCCCAAAATAGAATCAGCGTCCTGAGGGATCTGCTTGCAGAATACAACCGGCGTTACTACGTGGAAAACGACCCGCTTGTCTCGGATTTCGAGTTCGATTCCCTGATGCGGGAACTGGAAGATCTGGAGAAGCAGTACCCCGAATTTGACAGCCCCGACTCCCCAACCCACCGCGTAGGGTCCGATCTGGAGGAGAACGGCAAGCTGCGCCAGGGTTTCGTGCAGCGCCCACACCGTTACCCTATGCTGTCTCTGGGCAACACTTATTCCATTGCGGAGATTGAAGATTTCACAGCCCGCGCGGACAGGACACTTGGAGGCGAAAAATTCTCCTACAGCTGCGAGCTCAAGTTCGACGGCACTGCAATCTGTCTCACCTACAGGGACGGAATGCTCGTTCAGGCCCTCACCCGTGGAGACGGAGTCAAGGGCGACGACGTCACGCGCAATGCCCGTATGATATCCAACCTCCCCACCAGGCTCAAGGGCGACTTTCCCCCGGAATTCGAGATCCGCGGCGAAGTGCTGATGCCGTACGAGGCCTTTGACAAACTGAACCGCGAGCGTGCGGAGCAGGAAGAGGAGCCTTTCGCCAATCCGCGCAACGCCGCTTCCGGCTCGCTGAAGCTTGCCGATCCCGAAGAAGTGAGGCTCCGGGGTCTGTGGTGCACACTCTACCACATCCCGGCAGAATCACTGGACATGTTCAGCTCGCACAGCGAAGCTCTCGACGCAGCCGCTTCCTGGGGACTTCCAATCTCTGAAGACAGGCGCATCTGTCACAATATCAGCGAAATCAAGGCATACATAGACCATTGGGAAGTGCAGCGCAAGTTCCTGCCGTACGCCACAGACGGAATCGTTATCAAGATCAACGAATTCTCCAGCCAGCGTTCACTCGGATACACTGCCAAATCCCCCCGTTGGGCAGTGGCATTCAAATTCAAGGCGGAGCAGGCATGCACTCCGGTGCTGAGCATAGACTACCAGGTGGGCAGGACGGGAGCTGTGACCCCTGTCGCGAACCTCGCCCCAGTGCAGCTAAGCGGCACAGTCGTCAAGCGCGCAACCCTCAACAACGCCGGCCTGATGAAGGAGATGGACATACGCATCGGGGATTGGGTATATGTTGAAAAGGGTGGCGAAATCATCCCGAAAATCACCGGAGTAGAACTGGAAAAACGCCCAGTGGACAGCACCGAGCCGCAATTCCCTGGCACTTGTCCGGTATGCGGTACGCCGCTTGTCAAGTCCGGAGACGAAGCTAAGTGGTTCTGCCCCAACAGCGACGGCTGCCCGCCTCAGATCAAGGGACGTATGCTGCACTTCATCTCACGCAAGGCTATGGACATACTGGCCGGAGAGATGACGGTGGAGCAGTTCTACGACAGTGGCATAGCCCGCAAGCCTTCGGAGCTATACCACATCAGCCGCTATTCCCTTATGGGTCTGGAAGGCTGGCAGGACAGATCCGTCACGAATTTTCTCCAAAGTCTCGAGAATTCCAAGAAGGTACCTTTCGAGAGAGTGTTGTTCGCTCTCGGCATCAGGTACGTAGGAGAGGCCACCGCCAAGTCCCTGGCACGCCACTTCAAGAACATCGATGCCTTAATTGCCGCCGGCAAGGAGGAACTTCTTGCAGTCAATGACGTGGGCGAAGTCATCGCCAGCAGCATATACGAGTTCATGAGGAACGAAGATCATCTCAAGGAGATTGCAAGTCTCAGGGCATCGGGACTGCAGTTCAGCAGGACGGAAGACGGGAAGACGGAGTCCGAGGCTCTCAAGGGGCTCAGTATAGTGATTTCGGGAAATTTCTCCGTCAGCAGGGATGCCATCAAGGAACTGATACTCGCCAACGGAGGCAAGAACGTCTCTTCCGTCAGCTCCAGAACTTCCTTCCTCCTGGCCGGCTCGAAGGCCGGTCCCGAGAAGCTCAAGAAGTGCGAGCAGCTTGGAATCAAGGTAATAGGCGAAGAGGAATTCAGGGCCATGCTCCCCCAGGAGTCCAGAAAAAAGGAAACAGTAGAAGAATTGACATTGTTTTGAAAAGAGATAGGATAAATAGATTCAGACCCGGCAAAAAACTTACGGACCTCTTCACCGAGGAACTCTGGAAGATCGACACCGCGAAATGCTCCCGAGGCTACAGGAACCTTGTGAGCACCGTTCGCGTGGTCAGAGTGACCATAGACGAGTTCTTCAGCAACAAGATGGGCTTCCAGTGCGTGGCTCTGAGCTATTTTACCCTCCTTGCACTGGTGCCTCTGCTCGGACTCATCTTTGCCGTATGCATAGGTTTGGGTATGCCTGACAATATCAGCGCCCTGATATTCAAGATGTTCCCTGCAAACGTCGGTTTCGCCGAACTGATTATCCAGAAGGCATCCGAATTCCTGGACAACATCAAGGGTGGAGGCACGGGCATGGTATCCGCCTTCCTCTTCCTCTGGGCTGTAATCTGGCTTATGTTCCAGGTGGAGCGGGTCTTCAACAACGTATGGGGTATCAGCCGCATACCGAGGAAAATATACAAGCGCTTCGGCTACTATCTCATCATCCTGCTTCTGATTCCTTTCATCGTGATCATCTTCGGTACAGGAATTGCCTTCTACACCAACCTGCCTAATCTCTTCGGTCTGGATGTGTCCGACCTGAGGCTGATTACGGTTATACTGGGTTACCTTGTATTCTACGTCATCACCGCCTTCACCATATCCGCAATGTACACCTTCATCCCTGCGACGAGGGTGCGCTACCGCCACGCGCTGAAGGCCTCCCTGATTGCCGCCATTCCTTTCGTGGCATTCCAGTACTTGTACCTCGAGGCCCAGCTCTGGGTCGGCAGGCTCAACAATGTCTACGGGGTCATCGCCGCGCTGCCTTTCTTCCTGATATGGATGAACATAAGTTGGCAGATAATTATATATGGAGCCTCGCTTACCTACGGCTTCCAGTATGTTGACGAAAACGTAAAGTCCCACGAATGGGAAAGTGACAGTACTATATGAGTTTCTCGGAGTTCACAAAAGAGGATTACAGGCTTATTGAAAAGGAGTTCAGAAATCTCCTTGAAATAGCCCGTACCAGATGCCGAAACGAGCAGGAAGTCCAGATGGTCATCAAGTCCTGCGAATTTGCAAATCAGGCCCACAAAAACGTCAGGAGGCGTTCCGGGGAGCCGTACATACTTCATCCCATCGAAGTCGCCAAGATCGTCGTCTCCGAGATCGGTCTGGGCTACAAGTCCATCTGCGCCGCCATGTTGCACGACGTGGTGGAGGACACGGGTTATACCGTAGAAGACATACGCAGCCTCTTCGGGGACAAGATAGCCTCGCTCGTGGACGGGCTCACCAAGATCAAGACGGTTCTGGACAATGAGGACAGGAAGGGCTCGACCATGAGCAGCGAAAGCCTCCAGGCAGAGAACTTCAAGCGCATCCTGCTCACTATGGGCGACGATGTCAGGGTGGTGCTCATCAAACTGGCAGACCGTCTCCACAACTGCCGCACCATCGAATATATGCCCGAGCACAAAAGGGACAAGATACTCTCCGAGACGATGTTCATCTTCATCCCGCTCGCGCACAGGCTGGGCCTATACAGTGTCAAGTCGGAGATGGAGAACATCTGGCTTATGCACAAGGAGCCGGACACGTACAGGGAAATTTACGAGCGCATCAACCGCGACGCAGCCACCAGGGCAAAGGACATAGACAGTTTCATAGCCCCGATCGAGGAGGCACTGAGCAAGGCGGGCTTCAAATTCAAGATCAAGAAGAGAATCAAGACCCCATACTCGATATGGTACAAGATGCACACCAAGCACGTACCTTTCGAGCAGATTTACGACCTTTACGCGGTGCGCATCATCTTCGATCCCGGGGACGAGCTGCCGCAGACCGAGAGAAGTCAGGCATACCTCATATTCGCAGCGATCACCAGCCTTTACAGCGAAAACGTAAACCGCAGGCGCGATTGGATTGCACACCCTAAGAACAACGGCTACGAAGCCCTGCACTGCACCCTCATGAGCCACGCCGGCGTATGGGTGGAAGTGCAGATACGTTCTCGAAGGATGGACGACATCGCGGAAAAGGGCATTGCAGCCCACTGGGCCTACAAGAACGACGGCTACATATCCGAGAACGACTCCGAGATGGACAAGTGGCTGGGACAGGTCCAGGACATACTCTTCAGCAAGGATGTGAGCGCACTGGAGCTCCTGGACATCATTCACCAGGACCTCGTGAGCAGCGAGATAGTGGTGTTCACCCCACGCGGCGAACAGAAGTCCATACTCAACGGTGCCACCGCTCTGGACTTCGCATACCTGATCCACACCCACATAGGCAACAGCGCCATCGCGGCCAAGGTGAATATGAAACTCGTGCCCCTCTCCCAGGTGCTCAAGGCCGGTGACCAGGTGGAAATCATCACAGCCGCAAGCGCCCACCCGAAAATGGAATGGCTGCAATTCGCCCAGACCCGCAGCGCCAGGGTTCATATCATCGAATACTTCCGCAGCCGCAAGGACGAGATTGCTACGCGCGGCGAACAGATTTACGATGAGCGCATACGCCTTATGGGACTCACCCCGGACAACAAGCTCACCCGCAAATTCATGGAATACTGCCACCTCCGTGACGTGGACGAACTCTTCTTCAGGGTAGGTCTGGGCTTGCTCGGGCCTGAGCAGTTCCACTCCATCATCAACGAAGACAAACTCACGCGCAAGAGCGGACCTGACGGGCGTTTCGTCATCGAGGGCATAGATTCCGGCAAATTCAAGTACAGGATGGCGGATTGCTGCAAGCCTATCCCGGGCGACTCCGTCATTGGCTTCTTCATCTCTGCGGACACGATAGAAGTGCATAAGAAGACCTGCGAGGAAGCTGAGCGCCTCGCAAGCAAGTATGGCAACAGGATGGTTGTTCCCCAATGGCTTGCCACGGAGCAGGACTACCCTATCCGCATCTCCCTGAAGGGAATAGACAGACTTGGCCTGCTCAGCGAGATATCCAGCTTCATCTCCAAGACCCTGGGCATCAATATGCGGAAACTGAACCTCAGCACGGAAAACGGGGTCTTCGAGGGTTTCATAGAACTGCTGGTAAAGGACAAAAGCCTGCTCGACAATATGGTTGCAGGACTCAAGAGCATAGAAGGCATAGAAGACATAGTAAGAACTGACATTTAGATATGAAGAAATATATACCGCTTATACTGGGCATACTGATAATGGCCCTCCCGATGATGTTCTCGCACTCCTGCGCGAACACCACCGAGTCGCCTTCAGGAGGAGACAAGGATACCATCCCTCCATACATCGTGGACATAAAGCCCCTTCCCGGCACCATAAATGTGCCTCTGGAGGGCTGCAAGTTCGAATTCAAGTTCAACGAATATGTCTCCGTCAAGAAGAGCAGCAACATCTTCCTGTCACCTCCCCTGAAAAAGGCGCCGAAATCCAAGATTCGCGGCAAGAGTCTGATAGTCAGCTTCGAGGAGCCGCTCGAGCCGAACACCACCTATACCATCAGTTTCACCGACGCCATCGCAGACGTGAACGAAAACAATATGTTCGCCGGCTACACCTACGTGTTCTCCACCGGCTCGCGCATCGACTCAATGATGATTACCGGCACCGTGATGGACTGCGGCACCATGACACCCGTGAAAGGTGCCACCGTGCTACTCCACAAGAGCCAGCGCGACTCCGCCGTCTTCGACACGCGCCCCGTAGCCGCCGTAAAGACCGACGACTGGGGCTTCTTTGCCCTTCCGTACATAAAGGACACCGTCTATCGCCTCTACGCAATCAAGGATGCGAACAACGACAACCTGCTCGACCCGGAAACTGAGACTGTCGCATTCATCGACAGCCTCGTGCGCCCTGTGATGACCGCCCACGACACCGTGCGCGAAATGCTGAAGTACGATATGCTTGACACACTCTCCTGCCTCGCCAGGACCAGTGAGTACGAGCTGCGGCTCTTCACCCAGCGTTCCGGACGGCAGTTCCTCCGCAACAAGGACAGGACAGCCGAGCGCTCCGCCTACATCACCTTTATGGCACCGGATGCCATAATCGACTCCATCTCTGTCGAAGGCTTCCGCGCTTCCCAACTAATAAGCCAGTTCAACATCGAGATGGACAGCCTGGAGTTGTGGATCAACAGCCGTCAGCCTGCCCCGGACACGATGAAAATCGAGGTAAAATACATGAAGACGGACTCCACCGGCACACTCTCCCCTGTCAGCGAGAGCATCAAGCTGCCTTTGGCAAAAGAAAAGCGCACCTATTCCAAGACTCCGCGCCGCAACCTTACCAAGGATGACACCACCTGCGTGTTCAAGCTGAACGCCGACTCCAAGACCGTGGAGCAGTACGGTTTCGTCTTTGAGTTCAAGTACCCGATCATTTACGAGAAGTTCGACTCCATACGCTTCACTTCCATCAATCCGCACCAGGTGGAGACCGAAGAGGGTTTCGTTGTGGAAAGGGACAGCCTCAACCTGCGCCGTTACATTCTCACCCCGACGAACAAACTGCGCCAGGGTTACGACTACAAAATCAAGGTTCCGCACCACGCCTTCCGCGACATCAACGGATACTGGTCGGACAGCCTCGAGACCAAGTGCACCCTTCCTAAGGACGAGTCCCTGAGCACATTGCACACCGTAATCAGCGGAGTCAACAACAAATATATCGTGGAACTGCTCAACGAAAAGCGCAATACCGTCCTTCGCTCATACGTGATTTCATCGGACTGCACCCTGGATTTCCCTTACCTGAGCAAGGGCCAATATTGCCTGCGCATCACTGAAGATGCCAACCGCAACTCCATCACGGATACAGGATCGCTATTCGAACACAGGCAGCCGGAAAAGGTGAAGTTCTACGAGATGGACGGCAAACAGTTCATCAGCATACCCGAATCAGTTGAAATCAGCCAGAACATAGACCTGAGCGGAATGTTCAAATAAAACTAATTGTAAATGAAGAGATTACTCATATTGGCAGCAATCCTGGCGGGCAGCATCTCCGCATACGCCCAAAGCGACTCCCTCGCCCTCTATGAGAGCAGGGCGAAGAAGAAGCTCATAAACGACTATTCCCTGATAGGCGTCAACTACGGCGTGACCTTCTCGAACTTCATTTTTAATCCGAGCAAGTACAATATGAAGCCGGTCTTCGCTCCAAACTATGTCTCCATCACCTACACCAAGCACAGCAAGATGTTCGGGAGCATACCTTTCTTCGCCCTGGTGGTGGGAGTGGCCACGGGTACGGAAGGCTTCGAGTTCACACCCAACAAGGAGACCGGATACATAGAGGACGCGGACGGAGCACAGCTGTGCACCATGAGGGTTATCGAGGCGCCGGCCATGATGCAGATTCATTTTGACGCCGACCCGTTCAAGCTTATGGCGAACGTGGGAGTGTACGGAGGCTGGAGGTACAACATAAGCCGCAGCGGCGAGGGAATGGATTCGGCATACGAAAACAGCTTCCGCGACTACGAGAACCGTCTGGACTACGGTCTGCAGGGAGGCATAGGTTTCGCGCTGATGTTCGACCCCGTGGAGCTGCACTTCAACTGCAATGTGCGCTGGTCCTGGTCCAGCCTCTATGAACCGGACTACAACAGCAAATACTACTTCAAATACGCCTACCCGCTTGACATCTATGCCAGTGTAGGCCTGCATTTCCAGATTACCCGCAGACGCGGAAAAACCATCAAGGACATAAAGAAAGAAGCTTACGACATAGTCTATGGAACGAATTGAAACCCTCCCGGTGAGGATAGGCAAAAAACTGGTGATAGGAGGCAATGCCCCGATAGTGGTGCAGACAATGTGCAACACCCACACCTCTGACGTGGAAGCGAGCGTTGAGCAGTGCCTCGAACTTGCTGCGGCAGGAGCTCAGATGATACGTCTGACCGTGCCCGGCCTGCAGGACGTGGAGCCGATGAGGCAGATCAAGGAGCGCCTCCGCGCACAGGGCTGCGATATTCCTTTGGTCGCAGACATACACTTCTCATCCAAGACAGCGTTGGCAGTGGCTCCGATCGTGGAGAAGGTACGCATCAACCCGGGCAATTTCCATCCCGATCATGGGCAGGCAAGGGAGGAGTTCCGCAGGCTCATAGGAGTATGCCGCGAACACGGCACGGCAATAAGGATAGGCCTCAACCACGGCTCTCTGGGCGCATACATCACCAATCTGTACGGCAACACCCCGCACGCGATGGCTATGGCGGCAATGGAATGGGTGAGGATGTGCAAGGAGGAGGATTTCTACAACGTGGTCGTTTCCCTGAAGGCGAGCAATACTGTAGTTATGACCGAAGCATACAGGGAACTTGTGGCAATGATGCAGGCCGAGGGTGCGGTTTTCCCTCTGCATCTGGGAGTGACCGAATCCGGGAACGGAGACAGCGGGCGCATCAAGTCCTGCGTAGGTATCGCGACCTTGCTCCAGGAGGGCATAGGCGACACGATAAGGGTGTCTCTCACCGAGCCGCCTGTGGCTGAACTGCCGGTAGCACGCTATCTCGCCGAGCACGGCGCGCTCGCCGACGGCAGTTCGGAGCCTATGCTGGATGCAGCAATCAAATGGGGACCGAAGCTGCTGAAAAGGGAGATTGATGAAATCCCTGCATCAGCGGGAATAGACGAATACCTCAGCGACGAAATAATGCAGGCATCAAGGCGCCGTTTCTACAAGGCGGAGTACATCGCCTGCCCGGGCTGTGGCCGCACTATGTATGACCTCCAGGGCACCTTCGAGCAGGTGAAGTCACGCACCTCCCATCTCAAGGGGGTGGTCATAGCGGTAATGGGATGCATAGTCAACGGTCCGGGAGAGATGGCCGATGCCGATTGGGGCTATGTAGGAGAAGGCGGAGGAAAGGTATCCATATACAAAAAGGGACAGCCTGTGCTCAAGCATATCCCCGATTATGAAGCCATCGACAAACTAGTCGAGCTTATTTCCCAGTCCGAGTGAGCTACTCCACGTAGAGCAGCAAGCCTTTGAGGTACTCCCCCTCCGGATGATATATATTCACTGGATGGTCAGCGCCCTGGCAGAATCTGTCTAGTATTCTCACCCTGCGTCCAGTCTGGGCAGCAGCAGAGAAGACGGTGTTTGCGAAGCTGATCTTATCCACCACCTGAGAGCAGCTGAAAGTAAATATCAGACCTCCCGGGGCAACTTTTGATATCGCTGCCGCATTAAGCCTCTGATAAGCTCTAAGAGCATTTTTCAGCGCTCCCCTGTGCTTGGCGAATGCGGGCGGGTCCACAATCATCAGGTCATAAGCTCCCTCCTTGCAGGCTGCAAGGAAATCGATTGCATCCGTGCAGTAATTTACATAATTGCCGGCATCCGGGCAGTTGAGTTTGAGGTTCTCACCTGCAAGCCTTATTGCCTTGGATGAGGAGTCCACGGAATGTACAAGTTCTGCGCCTGCGCTCAGGGCATACACACTGAACCCGCCCGTGTAGCAGAAAAGGTTCAGCACCCTGCGTCCTGCCGCATACCTGCCCACGAGGGCCCTGTTGTCCCTCTGGTCGAGGAAAAAGCCTGTCTTCTGACCTTCCTCCCAGTTCACTATGAATTTTCTGGAATTCTCGCTGACCGTAAGACATGGGCTGTCGAAGCCTTCCTGTCTGTAAAGATATCCGTCCACCAATTCAAGTCCGGCCTTGAAAGGAGCCGTTCCGGAGCTCTTGTCGTAGACGGCCTTGAGCGTGTCGCCTACGAGTTCGCGCAGGGCCTCGCAAATCTTGGATTTGGCGCGGAACATCCCCACGGAATGAGCCTGAAGAACGCATACGCCGTCATACCAGTCCATGATAAGTCCCGGGAGACCATCACCTTCTCCGTGAACCAGTCTGAAGCAGTTGGTCTCGCCGTCACCGTCAAGTCTCAGACCAACAGCCGCCCTGGCATCTATCGCCCGTTTCAGGGATATCTTCCAGAAATCCCTGTCACTAGGATCGGCATCAAAGGAAAGCACCCTCACTGCTATGGAACCTATCTGGTAATGCCCGGCAGCGAGATACTCCCCTTCCGAGCTGTATACCGCCACAAGATCCCCTTCTGACGGCGTGCCCTGAATCTGGGCTATCGCCCCGCTGAACACCCAGGGGTGGAAGCGTCTTAGGCTTTCGTCACGGTTTTTTTTGAGTACTATTCTGATCATTTTGATTCTGCTGGTTTGGATTCATCTCTTCAGGGCTGAGAGGATGCTTTTCAGACTTCTGAAGTTTCAGATACATCTCCCTGCATATCCAGGCATCTGTGGCAGCGTACATCTTCTGTGCCTGGCTGAATTCCTCAGCTTCCCAGTTGGACAACTGCTGGCTCTTGGAAATCTTGCATCCCAGAATGATTGCAGCCATCTTTTTCACGCTCTTGTCCCTTATACCCCACTCGCAGCCAATTTTCTGCAGATCCACGAAGGACTTCGCCTCAAACGGATGATAGTATTGCAATCCCCTCACGTCATCGTGAACTGCCGCCCCGACTTTGATGATTCTTTCGTTGGAAAGCACGGAACACATCAGTTTGCGCATACCGAGCTGGTTAACTCTGAAAAGGAAAGCCTTGTCAGCACCGGACAACTGCAAGAGGGCGACGTGGTTATGATGCTGTCCCGGCGAGAAGACAGGCCGCGTCTCAGTATCAAAGCCTATGACTTTCTGGGTCATAAGATATGCAATCGCCTTGGCATACTCCAAGCCCGGCTTGTCTATCACGTGAATTTTTCCGGGAAAGGATCCCAGAGGCATTTTTTCTATTTCGTCGGCTTGTATGCTAATTTTGAACATAAGAAGATGGTATCAATATTATCGAGCCGTCTTCGGTCTCGGGTTTTGGTATCGGAAGATAGGTAACTACCTGAGGTTTGGATATGTT
>SFJB01000130.1 GCA_004555145.1 Bacteroidales bacterium
CTACAAGGGGACTACGACAAACGCCATCGCCAAGGAGGCGGGAGTAACCCACGCTATGCTGCATTATTATTACAGGACCAAGGAGCAGATATTTCTCACAGTCCTGGACTCTTATATCAAAGAGATGCACGAAGACTTCAAGGTCCTGATGAGCCCAGGGAAGGATGCAGTCCAAACCCTGATGGAAGTCACCTCTCGGCACTTCGACTTTATGGAGCAATACCAGGGTCAGATCAGAATCCTTGTCGAAGTTGCCCAGGAGAGCCCCGAAATACTCGAGCGTTACCGCGAAGGCTTTATGCGTATGGCCGGAAAGGCGCTTAAAGATCATCAGGCGAGGCTGGACGAGGCCGCTGCGAGAGGGGAAATCGCCAAAGTGAGCATTACCTCACTTCTTATCGAGATGGTGATGGGCAACTACGCGACCTTCGCCCTCCTGCCGCTCTCGAGAGTGATGCTCAATATGGACGCCGAGGCCGAAAAAGCCTTCCTGGAGCAGCGCAGGCGCAGTCTCATTGAAACAATAAGCAACAAACTCAAGATATGACCATTCGAAAATTCATCTTCACCGCGACCCTCCTGCTTGCGGCCTGCGGTGTGGTTTGCGCCCAGGTAAGCCTGGACGAATGTATCAGTTGGAGTTACGACAACTACCCTCAAATCAAGGAGATGGACCTGATTGAAAAGACCCGCGACTACGATATTTCCAATGCATCCCGTTCCTGGCTTCCGCAGCTTGGAATCTCCGGCAAGGCGAGCTGGCAGTCGGAGGTCGTCGAGTTGCCTTTCGACATCCCCGGGATGGAAATCAACATCCCCCATGATCAGTATTCAATAGTCGCCGAACTAAGCCAGCAAATCTGGGATGGAGGAGCCGGAGCGCTACGGAAAGAATCCACCATAGTCGGTGCCCGCGTCAAGAGCAGCCAGCTGGAAGTCAACCTCTACGCCATACGCTCGCGCGTGCGCAATGTCTTCTTGGGTATCATCCTTCTAGACAAACAGATAGCTATCAACGAGCTGTTGGAGCAGAACTTGCAACGCCAGCTCGATGAGATGCAGGCCCTGCTGGAAAACGGTATGGTGCTGCGCAGCGACATCGACCAGCTTAGCGTAAGCATCCTGAGCGCCCGCCAGCAGAGAGCCTCGCTCGAAGCCGACAGAAGCTCGTATGTGAAGGTGCTCAGCCTGATGACAGGGTGTGAGATGCAAGGGCAGGAGTTTGTCGCCCCGACGACCTCAGAGTTCATGCCAGACGGGAGCTTTTCAGCCCGCCCGGAAATCGCTCTCTATGACTCACAGCTCGAGCAGAATGCCCTCCAGCTCAGGCAGCTCAACAGCGAACTCAGTCCGCGCCTGAACCTCAGCCTCCAGGGCGCTTACGGCAGGCCGGGAATGAATATGTTTTCGGGCGACTTCTCCGGTTATTTCATCGCCGGTCTCAAGTTACAGTGGAATCTTGGTTCCCTTTATACCCGAAGCAACGACAAGCGCAAAATCCAGGCGGAAGCCTCGCGCATCGAACTCGGCCGCAAGAGTTTCCTGCTGAACAGCAGCATTGAGGCCGAGCAGAAGAGCAACGAAATCGCCAAGGCCCGCGACGTGCTCGAACGCGACGCCGAAATCATCGACCTGCGCGAGAAGATTCGCCTCTCGGGCGAGAGTCGGTACCGCGAAGGCACGCTCAAGATGAAAGACTACCTCTCGATGCTCGATGAGGAATACAAGGCACGCCTGAACCAGTCCCTGCACGAGGTGCAGCTGATGATGGCAATCTACGATCTCAAGAACACAACAGGACAGAACTGATATGAACAGCGCAAAAACCAGCCTTTTGCTCGCCGCTTGTGCCGCGGTCAGCATTTCCTGCGGGAAACAAATCGAATTCGACGCCTGCGGCCAGATTGACGCGACGCAGGTCACCGTCTCCGCCGAAAGCAGCGGAAGGATACTCTCATTCACTCTCGAAGAGGGCGAGAGTCTCGCCCCGGGTCAGGTTCTGGGTGCGATAGACAGCATCCAGACTTCGCTCCAGATAGCGGAGCTCAAGGAAAGAATCAAGGGTGCCCAGGCTCGTCTGATAGACATCGAACGCCAGCTTGAGCCGCAGTTGAGCCAGCTCGAGAGTCTCGAGAAAGACTACAGCCGCTTCAGCACCCTGCTTGAGAGGGAGGCGGCTACTGAAAAGCAGGTTGACGACCTAGAGAACCAGATCCGCACCCTCAAGGCCCAGATTGCCGCCCAAAAGCAAAGTTGGGAGAGAAACAACAGCGCCGTCCGCGCAGAGATGGGCGGCTACCGTGTACAGCTTGCCCAGAAGCAGGACCAGCTCTCAAAGTGCATCATCCGATCGCCTCAGCAGGGCATCGTGCTCACAAAATACGCCGAAGCGGGGGAGAACGTCAGCGCCGGCAAGCCGCTTTTCAAACTTGCTGACCTGTCGAGGGTGTACGTTAGAGCATACTTCACTACAGCCCAGCTCTCCGACTTGAAGATCGGCGACAAACTAAGCGTCATCCCGGACGATGGAAGCGCCAACCCGCGCAGCTATGAGGGTACCATCAGCTGGATTTCCGACCAGGCGGAGTTCACTCCGAAGAACATCCAGACTCGTGACGAGCGCGCAGACTTGGTCTATGCCGTGAAGGTAAGCGTCCCTAACGACGGATCGCTCAGGCTCGGAATGTACGCATACCTGAAGAAATGAAAGCGATAGAAGCATATGGCATCTGCAAGTCTTTCAAGGCGACCAAGGCTCTGGAGGACATCTCGCTGAGCATCGATGAGGCGGAAATCTTCGGCCTCATCGGCCCCGATGGGGCGGGCAAGACCAGCCTCTTCCGCATCCTGACCACTCTCTCGCTGCCCGACGCGGGAACGGCGAGCGTTTGTGGGATGGACATCGTGCGCGACTGCCGACTCATTCGTGCCTCGATTGGATATATGCCCGGCCACTTCGCACTCTACCAGGACCTCAGCGTCGAGGAAAACCTCAATTTCTACGCGACCGTCTTCGGTACCGACGTAAAGAGCAATTATGACAACATCAAAGACATATACTGCCAGTTGGAGCCATTCCGCAAGCGTCGTGCAGGCGCCCTCTCCGGTGGTATGAAGCAAAAGCTCGCCCTTTGCTGCGCCCTTGTCCACAAGCCGCGGGTGCTCTTCCTGGACGAGCCGACAACCGGTGTGGACGCCGTCAGCCGCAAGGAGTTCTGGGCGATGCTTGCCAGGATACGCGAGGGCGGAGTGAGCATCTTCGTTTCCACGCCATATATGGATGAGGCTTCGCTGTGCGACCGCATAGCCCTCATCTCGGAGGGGCGCATCATAGGCGGCGGCAAGCCTGGCGAAATCTGCGCATCCTACCCTGACAGGCTGCAGGCGGTCAGCGGCGGGAAGCTCTTCGACCTGCTGCGCTACCTGCGGGGAGTGAACGGAGTGAAAAGCTGCCACTCCTTCGGGTCCTGCTGCCACCTGAGCTGCGCTCCCGACGGCCCCGACGAGGCCTCGCTGATGGCACTGCTGCGCGATGCAGGCTTTGAAGATGCCCGCGTAGAGCGGATAGAAGCAGGGATTGAAGACTGTTTTATGAGACTCTCATAGCTATGGAAGAATACAGCATAAGCGTAAGGGGGCTGACGAAAAAGTTCGGAAGCTTCACCGCCGTGGACAACATCAGCTTCGATGTGCGCAAAGGTGAAATTTTCGGTTTCCTTGGCGCGAACGGCGCAGGCAAGACCACCGCGATGCGCATCCTCTGTGGCCTGAGCAAGCCAACTGCTGGCGAGGGCACGGTGGTCGGCTGGAACATACTCAAGGACCAGGAAAGAATCAAGCGCAGCATAGGCTATATGAGCCAGAGAGGCTCACCTGCAAAGTTCCGTGTTTAAGTTATCCAAAGATCTTATAGATTCTATACATGAAGAAGGTATAGTCGCTTACACCTCGTAGTT
>SFJB01000131.1 GCA_004555145.1 Bacteroidales bacterium
GGGAAAGGGCAGCGGCAGCGTATGCGGTTTCGAGCTCAAGGACTTGAAGCAGAAGGAAATACCCTACCTGCGCAGGAAGATGGGAGTGGTGTTCCAGGACTTCCAGCTCCTTATGGACAGGAGTGTTTACGACAACCTGGAGTTTGTGCTTAGGGCGACCGGCTGGAAGGACGGGAAGCTCATAGAGAAAAGGATTGACCAGACCCTCAGCGACGTGGGCATGCAGACCAAGGCCCACAAGATGCCGCACCAGCTCTCGGGAGGCGAGCAGCAGCGCATAGCGATAGCCAGAGCCCTGCTGAACGACCCCGAAGTCATCGTGGCCGACGAGCCCACGGGCAACCTCGACGAAGAAACGGCCGAAGGCATACTCAAGCTTCTGAGCCACATCAACAAGGAGCAGGGCACGGCAATTGTGATGGTAACGCACAACCGCAGCATATGCGAAAGATACCCGGGACGCATATTTGAGATCAAAGATGAAATCTGCCAGGAAAGAACTGTATGACAAGGTGCTGGAGCATTTCAGCGCCGCAATGCCGGTAGCGGAATCCGAGCTCGTATTCAAGAGTCCCTATCAGCTTCTGGTGGCGGTAATGCTTTCGGCGCAGTGCACCGACAAGAGGGTGAACCTCACCACCCCTGCCCTGTTCGAGGCATACCCCGACGCGCAAGCCCTGTCCCGCGCGTCCTTTGATGAGGTGTACGCCCTGATAAAATCCATATCCTACCCCAACAGCAAGGCGAAACACCTGATCGCGATGGCGGAGAAGCTGGTCAGGGATTTCGGGGGCGAAGTGCCCTCTGGCATAGAAGAACTTATGAGCCTCCCTGGCGTAGGGCGCAAAACCGCCAATGTAGTAGCCTCCATCACCTGGGGAGAGCCGGTGATTGCAGTGGACACACACGTGTTCAGGGTATCCCACAGGCTGGGGCTGTCCTCCGGAAAGACCCCTTACGCCGTGGAGCAGGACCTGGAAAGATACATCCCCGCAGAACTGAGGCCAAAAGCCCACCACTGGCTCATCCTCCACGGAAGATACACCTGCACCGCACTGAAGCCGAAGTGCGAAGGCTGCGCCCTCGCACTTCTATGCAAATACCATAGGAAACAATCCGGAATTCAGTAAATCTTATGAGCAGAACTGCTCCTTGAGAGCAGCGATCTTGGCATCCGCGTCATCTCCCTTGGCTCCGAAGTAGAACTTGATCTTAGGCTCGGTGCCGGAAGGGCGTACGGAAACCACATCCCCTGCCTCATCGAAGAACTGGAGCACGTTTGAGGATGGCTGTCCTGTCTTCTCCGGCTCGAGATAGTCGATGACTTCCGTAACCGGGGAACCGCACATTTCCTTCGGAGGATTGCTCCTCAGGTCCACCATCATCTGCTGGATTTCGCGTGCGCCCGAGATGCCCTTGCGCACAACGGACACAAGGCCTTCCTTGCGGTATCCGAACTCGGAATATATCTTCTGCAGCAACTGGTAGAGGGTAAGTCCCTGCTCAGCTGCCCACGCGGCGCACTCCGCAACCATCATAGCGCTGACCTGGGCATCCTTGTCGCGTACGAACTGGCCCACGTTGAAGCCGTAGCTCTCCTCTCCTCCGCAGATGAATTCTCCGCCTTCCTGCTCCTGGCGCTTCACGACCTCGGCAATGTACTTGAATCCGGTGAGGACATTGTAAACGGGGATATCGAACTTCCTGCATATGTCCGTGATGAGTTCGGTGGTCACGATGGTCTTCACGACGTACTTGCCCTTTCCGAGAGTTCCCAGCTCCGCCCTCCTGGTGAGTATGTAGTAAGTAAGAAGGGATGCGGTCTGGTTGCCGTTGAGAAGCACCATCCTGCCCTCGTCGTCGCGGACTGCTATACCCAGACGGTCTGCGTCAGGGTCAGTACCCATCACGAGGTCGGCTCCGGTCTCCTCCGCCTTGTCGGTTGCCATCTTGAGGGCTGCCGGTTCTTCCGGATTAGGGGAAACAACGGTAGGGAAATTGCCGTCCGACACATCCTGGTCAGGCACGTGGATGATGTTCCTGAATCCCAGACGGGAAAGGATCTCAGGCACGAGACGCACGCCGCAGCCGTGGAGCGGGGTATAGACTATCTTGAGGTCCGAATGCTTTCTGCAGAGTTCCGGGCTGAGGCTGAGGGAAAGCAGGTCGCGCAGATACAGTTCATCCACGTCGGCACCCATAGCAATGATTTCGCCGCAGTGCAATCCCGACTTGAACTTGACCATTGAAGGATCGGTAATCTTTGCCACCTCGGCCACGATTTCCTTGTCCACAGGAGAGGTCACCTGTCCGCCGTCGGACCAGCTCACCTTGTAGCCGTTGTATTCCTTCGGGTTGTGGGAAGCAGTAATCATGATTCCTGCGACGGCGCCTTTCAGACGCACCGCATAACTCATCTCAGGGGTAGGGCGTATATTGTCGAAGATGTAAACGTTGATTCCGTTTGCGGAGAGCACCTCGGCAGCAATCTTGGCGAATTCCTTGCTGTTGTTGCGCGAATCGTAGGAAATGCACACCTTGAGGTCATCCCCCTCGCAATGGGACAGGATGTAGTTCGCAAGTCCCTGTGTGGCCATACCCACGGTGTACTTGTTCATCCTGTTGGTTCCCACGCCCATAATGCCGCGGAGACCGCCCGTTCCGAATTCGAGATTCTTGTAGAACGCGTCCTCGAATCCTGCCGGATCGGAGTTGCGCAGCTGCAGTACTTTCATTTTGGTTTCCTGGTCGAAATCACCATCCAACCAACTCTGGGCTTTCAGTTCAAATTCTTTCATTGGTAGTTATCGTGTTTGGTTTTATCTCGAAAAATCTCTATAAAGATATGGATTCCGAGCCACAAAAACAAGAAGAAAACCAATAAGATTCTGAAAACTTGAACTATCTTTGGGCTTTGGAAAATTATGGCAGGCGGAAAAACCGGTTTCTCAGAAATACTCGCCAGGGCAAAATCCGAGGCGGAACGCAGGATGGAACGCAAGCTTCCTTCCTGGGCGCTAGTGTCGAAAACATTGAAAGACAAGGGCCTGGACCCTTTGGAACTGCCCGAATCCATAAGTCTGGAGCAGTGCTCTTCCGAACTCAGTGCCAGACATAAGGCCGCCATCGCCTCCCGCCTTATTTGTGGGCAGGGTCTGCAAGCCCCCATAAGAATCTGCGATCTGACCTGCGGCATGGGAGTGGACAGCTGGGCCTTCTCCGGTATTGCCGATGAGGTCTTCGCTTACGAGCGGAATTCCCGGCTCAGCGACATCACCGCGTCCAACCTCCGCAAGCTCGGAGCGGACAATGTCAGGATTCTCAACGAAGAGATAGTGCCGGACAGCACAATTCCTGCCTGCAGCCTGGTTTACGCCGATCCCGCGAGGCGCAACGAAGCCGGAAAGAAGGTATTCCTGTTGGAGGACTGCAGCCCCGACATCACCGCCCTGCTGCCTTCCCTGCTGGCCCACGCTCCGCTGATAATGCTCAAGCTCTCTCCTATGGCTGACCTGAGCATGCTCTGCGCCAGACTGGGCAGCAAACTCCATCAGATCCACATCATCTCCCTGAAATCTGAAGTCAAGGAACTGCTCTGCATACTGACAGGGGAAGAATGCGCCCGTCCGGAAATCCGCGTGAGCGAATTGCATTCCGACGGCAGCCACAGCGATTTCAGCTTCTTCCCTGACGAGGAGAAGCAGGCGGAAGCCGTGTTTGCATTCCGCCCGCAAGCAGGTCAGGTACTCGCAGAACCGAGGGCGGCGATGATGAAGAGCGGGGCATTCAAGCTCATTTGCAGGCGTTTCGGTATGGAGAGGCTGGGCGCATCCACGCAGCTCTACCTTGTCCCGGAAGGCGGCAGCCTGCCTCCGGAAGCATTTTTCAAGCTGCACCGGATAGAAAGGGTGGAGGCGTTCGGGAATTCAAGCATACGCACTCT
>SFJB01000132.1 GCA_004555145.1 Bacteroidales bacterium
CAGAGAGTCGGCACCGAGATCGTTTGTGAAGCTTGCTTCTGGCTTAACGTCTGCTTCGTCTACGCCGAGCTTGTCAACGATAATGGCCTTTACCTTTTCGAAAATTTCTGAATACTCCATATTCTTTAGATATTAAGTTAATAGTACAATCCTAACCATGTCATTCCATTATTGCTTCAATGAAACGGCTTGCAAAGTAACTAAAAATAAATGAAAAAAGCAAATGGAGCCCTGCGCCCTCCTATTCGTTAGGAATGGCGAAGGTGATTTGCAACTGAGGTACTCTGCCGTTGGAGCAAGTCGGTCCGTTGAGGGCAGCCTTATAGAAGCGGTCTTTGTCCAACTGCACGGATACTTTGGTGGATGTGCTGGAACTGCTTGCGTAAGCTGCCATCATTGCATAACTGTAGTAGTTGGAGTAGTAGCTGCCGTAGCCGCTGCCGTAACCGTAGCCATAACCTCCGTACATGCTGTTGTAGTAGCTCTGATATGCCAGGTAATTGTACATGTCGCTCAGGTCTTGATTGCCTGTGGATGTGGTGGTAACGGTCTCGTTGGCCATGATGAGCAGCCAGATGTCGTACGAGCCTTTGTTATAGCGATTTGTCTTCGAATCTTCAGAATCGTTCTCATCCACCTTGAGGATTTCCTGCATGTGATAGGTGATGTCCGGGGCGTAGTTGAGTATGGATCTGTTAACATCTCCCTGGTTCTCGTAGCTGGAGCTGGAATCGGTAAGCCCCATGAAGGTAGTTATTTCATCCCCCACGATGCGGCAGGTAGGGGAAAGTACCTGAGGCCAGTATTCCATAGTGGTGTAATCGTCAGGAAACTCGAATGGAAATATGAGAGTAGCCTTGTTGATTACCGTTTCATCAGGAACTCCTCCTTTCTCCCTTATGGCCTGTTCTGCAAGCCTCTTGAGCTCACTTGCCCTGATGAGAGGCTTAAGCCCGCCGCCACCTTCTATCAGAATCTTGTCCGTCGCCCTGCCTACCTTGTCTTCGGTCTGCTGGGAGGAGAGGTTGAGCGCATACTGAGGGAAGGAGCCGGTTGCTGCTGTCGTAAGCAGGGAATCCATATCGTGGAAACGGTTGGCTCCATAATAGAAGATAATCGATGTGTCCCTTCTTTCGCCTTTGAACTCGGCACTGTAGCTCAATTTGGCGTAGTTCCCGGTGAAATAGTAGTTGTCGGAGTCGAAACCAAGCTGAAGGTCGAACATATTGATGCGTCCGCCTTCCCCTGCGGGATCTTCTGTCTCAATGTATATGCCGGGTATTTTCTTGGTGTAGCTGTCGTAGTCCTTGAAATCTTCTTTGCTCAGGGACAGGAACTTGCGTCCGAATTCTTCGTTGAAACTGAAAGTCAGGGAGTCCCCTCCGTTGTAAACAGGCACGCCCTTCGTGATGCGCTTTGAACCATGGGCGAGCTTCTTGTTGCAGTCGAAATCCTTCTTCTCGTCGAGAGGTGCATCCAACTCATACACGTTGATGGATTGGAGTATGCGTTTCTGGTCCGGGTTGTTGGAGGAAAGCGTGTCGCGGCCTATTGCAAAGCGGAAGCTTTTGAATACAGGATTTTCGCCTATGACCATTGAATCCCTGAATATCGGAATGAGGGTCAAGGCGCAAGCCCTGGTGCTCAGTCCGTATTCACTGTCCCTTACGGAACCTGCAGTTACCCTGGTGCTGGAATAACCGGAAAGGCTGTCGGCCATTGCAAGCTCAATGTCCTCAAGAGGAATTGTAGCTGTGTAGAACTTGTAGGTCTGTCCGATCGGAATCAATCCTGCACCCAGGCTGGAATCGTTCTCAACACAGGAAAGGCAGCCCATAAGAACTGCCGCAACTGCAAGTATTTTGGATTTCATCTCAAATTTTGTCATAAAATGCGCAATAATCATCTACATAGGCACCATTCTCGAGAGCTTCCCCGTCGTATGGCAGAATAGGAAGGCCGAGCTGTCCGGCGTATGAGACTATATCTTCCTTAATGTTGCCCGATCCCAGAATTATGCCGTCCGAATACTGGACAGCAGTACGAGCAAGATTTATGCCAGTGGCTTTCTCAAGCAGGCTGACATCTTCCCTGACAACCGGTCCGAAGCAGGCTTTCTGGGCGAAGTCCTGAGAGAAATCGACCTCCGGAGTGTCGTCATACAAAGACAGGACGATTTTGCTTGATGCGAAGATGGGGTCGTCCTTATAGGCTTTTTTCAGGTATACAGGCACAAGATGGGAAATCCAGCCCTGGCAATGGATGATGTCCGGGGCCCAGCGCAGCTTCTTCACCGTTTCAAGCACACCTCTTGCGAAGAAGATGGCCCTTTCATCGTTGTCAGGGAAGAATGCGCCGTTGTCATCGCAGAAAATCTGCTTGCGGCGGAAGTAATCCTCGTTGTCGATGAAATAGACCTGAACTCTTGCTGAAGAGATGGAAGCCACTTTGATAATCAGCGGCCTGTCGATGTCGCTGATGATGAGGTTCATGCCGGAAAGCCTTATGACCTCGTGAAGCTGGTTTTTCCTTTCGTTGATGCAGCCGAAGCGGGGCATAAAGGAACGGATTTCTCTTTTGTGCTCCTGAACGCCCTGTGGGAGATATCTACCTATTCTGGAAATCGGGGTCTCCGGAAGATAAGGGTAAATCTCAGAATTGACGAATAATATTTTCTGCTTTACATCACTCATAATTACAAAGATACTGAAAAATTTGAAAAATTGTTCACTTCGGTAAGCGAATATTCACTATATTTGGCAGTTAAAACGTCAATATGCCCAAGCAGGACAAGAAATTGATAAGGCGCCGAATGGTCAACGCCTATCTCTCGAGTGTCGTCAGCATCAGCCTCGTGCTTCTGCTGATTGGTATTGCTTCCCTTGTCCTCATCAACGCCGGCAGCATATCGAGATATCTCAAGGAGAACGTGAAGATGTCGGTTATGCTCAAGGCGGATGCCGGGGACGATGATGCTGAGGAGTATAAGTCCTCCGTCATCACCCTTCCTTACGTAAAGGATGCCCGGGTGGTTACCAGGGAGGAAGGCGCACGTGAACTGGAGGCTATGCTAGGGGAGGACTTCCTTTCCGTATTCGAGACCTCTCCCGTGCCCGTGTCCGTGGAAGTCAGCCTCAGGGCTGAGTATATGGTTCCCGACAGTCTGGATATGGTTTGCTCTGCGCTGAAGGCTTCTCCGCTGGTGGATGAGCTGGACGACAGGCGTCCGCTGGTGGAGGCGCTGGATTCCAGTATCGCCCGCATCTCGCTCTTCTTCGGCATCTTGATACTCCTGCTGCTTTCCATTTCCTTTGTGCTGATCAACAATATGGTGAGACTCAGCGTCTTCGCGAGGCGCTTCACGATACATACAATGAAGCTCGTGGGTGCCACCAGGGCCTTCATACGCAAACCTTTCCTCAAGGCCGCCCTGGTGCAGGGGCTCGTCTCCGCGCTGGTGGCTTCCCTGATAATGTTCGGATTGCTCCTTGCTCTGAAGGGCTCGTTCCCTGAACTGTATGCCTCGGTCGGCGGAGCGGCACTGCTGCTTTCGGTGGGTGCCGTGGTGCTCTGCGGGGTCCTGATCTGTGTGCTGAGCACTTTCGTGGTGGTGGACAAGCTTGTGGCGGCGGACAAGGATGATTTATATTATTGATTATGGACGACAACAAGAATAAGATGGCAATTACGCCAAAGGGACTCAGATTGCTGCTGGCCGGATTCGTGGTTATGGTGGCGGGTTTCATCCTCCTCACCGGTGGCGGAAGCAGTGACCCTCAGGTTTTCAACTACGCTATGTTCGACTTCCGCAGGCTTGTTGCGGCGCCGCTGGTGATACTGTCCGGCATCGTGGTCATAGCAATTTCCATACTGGGGAATTTCAAGGAAAAGAATAAAGAATAATACTTATGGAA
>SFJB01000016.1 GCA_004555145.1 Bacteroidales bacterium
AACTATGCGGCCCATCTGATATATGTGCTGCTCCTTCCTCTGTTCTTCATTTCCTTCTGCTTCCTGTACAATCCGTTCGGCATCCAGGAGTTCTTCGACGGCACGGGAGGCAAGTCCTTTGCCTTCCACGTGGTGATGCTTACCTGCATACAGATGGGCTCCCTTGCCCTTACCAGACTGGCTCTCTTCCTTATCCACAGAAAGCTGAACATACTGTGGTGGCACTATATGATATGGTGCATCTCGGAGGTCCTCGTCCTGGCAGCCTTCATGGCCCTCTATACCACACTTTTCTTCGGCAGGGATCTGCCTTTCTTCCCGTCCCTTTCCTATTGCCTCGAGTACTCATATCTGATACTCATTTATCCTTATCTCATCCTCACCCTGATACGCATAGGCATCAATCTCTCCAATGACCTTCAGTCGAGGGGCGTAGTCCGGGAAGACGAACTGGTGAAATTCTATGACGAGAACAAAAAACTCAGGATGACCATCGATCCCGAGGCCATCCTGTATGTAAGTGCCGAAGCTAACTATCTCAAAATCCATTATCTGGAGAACGGCCGCATCAGGGAATTCCTGCTTAGGAACTCTATGAAAAGCCTTGAAAACAACCCTTCGGCGAAGTCGCTCGTGCGCTGCCACAGGTCCTATTTCATCAATCCCCGCCAGGTGAGGGTGCTGAGCCGGAACAAGGAGGGCTTCATCTATGCGGAGCTCCTTCCGGAGGATGCGGGCGGGATACCTGTGAGCAAGCAGTATTATGACAGGCTCTCGGATATGCTCTGAGAGCCTGCCTGCGCTATCTATTTCGTCTTGATGTTGAGCTTGACGCTGGCGTAATCGGACTTCACGCTGAGGGTGACCGTGCCCTTTTCTCCCTTGACGGAGCGTATTACCGCAAGGGCCTTGCCGTTGAACATAGCCTTGCGGCTGCCCTTCAGGGACAGGGTGTCCGCTGCGTCTCCATTGTCCACGCCAAAGAGCTCGCCGCAACCTTCCACGCTGAATTCCAGCATGTCGCAGGCCGTCGGTACTTCGAGCCCTCCCGCATCCACGGCTTCTACGGTGACGTAGCAGAGGTCGTAGCCGTCAGCCTCGATTGTCTTTCTGTCTGCAGTGAGCTTGAGGGTTACAGGCTCGCCGGTGGTGTACCTCGCATCGCGAGCTATTTCGTTGCCGTCCCTGTATGATACGGCTTCGATCTTTCCTGCCTCGAAAGGCACCTCGTTCCACTGCACGTGCAGCACGTCATCGGTCTTGGACTTGCGTCCCAAGGACTTTCCGTTCACGAAGAGCTCCACTTCGTCGGCGTTGTTGTAGTATGCCCAGATGTCGATTTTCTGGCCAGGTTCCCAGTTCCAGTGAGGGAAGAGGTGGAGGGTGGTCTCGTCGGTCCACTCGGACTTGTACATCCAGTATGCGTCCTTAGGGAAGCCGGCAAGGTCAACCACGCCGAAATACGAGCTTCGGGACGGCCAGTCGTAAGGGGTAGGTTCGCCGAGGTAGTCGAAACCTGTCCAGAGGAAGGTGCCGGCGATGAAGTCGCGGTCGCGAACTGCAACCCAGGCGTCCTCGTGGGTATTGGCCCAAGGTGCGCTGCACACGTCGTATGCGGTGCACTGGTGGCTCTCAGGCTGGCCTTCGCCCCAATTTTCAGGGTTGTGCGCGCCATATACGTTGCCCGGGAGCAGCTGCTTCTTGGTGGACGGCTGGAGATATACACCGCGGCTGTTGAGCGCGGATGCGGTCTCGGAGCCGATGAGCGGCTTGTCAGGGAACCATACCCTGCAGGAATCGTAGAGCTGAGGGTGGTAGTTGAATCCGTACACGTCCAGGGCTCCGCTGCGCAGGAGGTTGTTGCCAGGCCATACTCCGTTGCAGCCGGCGGTCACGGCACGGGTGGTGTCGAGCTGCTTTACCAGATCTACCATGTGCCTGGTCAGCAGTACGTTAGGGTTGTTCTCGGAACTGTCGTTGCCGCCCAGGGAATGGATGAAGTTGAGCAGAAGGTTGGCTTCCTCGGCGCTCAGGTTCTCTATCATATCGTCCCTGGTGTCGCTCTGCTCGATGATTTCGTTGCCCACGCTCCACATCACCACGCTCGGGTGGTTGCGGTCGCGCCTGACGAAGTCCTGCACGTCGCGCACGTGCCACTCGTCGAAGAAGCGGGCGTAGTCGTAACGGGTCTTGCGCTTGCGCCACATGTCCATTGCCTCGTCCATCACCAGCAGCCCCATCTCGTCGCAGAGCTCGAGGAGCACCGGGGATGGAGGGTTGTGGGAAGTGCGTATTGCATTGACACCCATATCTTTAAGCATGCCGAGCTCGCGCTCCAGCGCCCTTCTGTGTACGGCGGTGCCTATGCAGCCCATATCGTGGTGCAGACATACGCCGAGGAGCTTGAGGTTCTCCCCGTTGAGGAAAAATCCCTTGTCGGTGTCCCAGGAGATGCTGCGTACGCCGAAGCGAGTGTCGTAGCGGTCCTTGAGCTCGCCGTCGGAGTATATTTCCAGTCGCAGGGTGTACAGCTCAGGATGGCCCGGCCCCCAGAGCTCAGGGTTTTTCAGGCTCAGGCTCTGCGCAACCGTGTTGTCGCCGGCGCTGAGGCTGAGCTTATCCTTGCGGCTCACGAGTTTGCGTCCGGATGGGGAAAGTATGCTGCAGCGCAGCTCCACGTCGTCCTTGGCGAGGCGGGATACGAGCTGGGCTTCGAGCTGCACAGAACAGCTTTCACTGCCGATTTCGGGCGTGGTTACGAAGGTGCCGTTGTAATCCACTGCCAGGTCGGAGGTGGTCACCAGCCTGACGTCACGGTAAATGCCGCAGCCTGCGTACCAGCGTGAATTCGGCTGGTCGGAGTTGTCGCAGCGGACCGCAATCACGTTCCTGCCGCCTGCCTTGAGGTAAGGGGTGAGCTCGTATCGGAAGGAGCTGTATCCGTAAGGACGGGTGCCGAGCTTGTGACCGTTGATGTAAACCGTGCTGTTCATGAACACTCCGTCAAATTCGACATACACTCGCCTGAGCGGGTTGCCGTCTATATCCTTGCCTATTTCAGGGTAGTCGAAGGCTTTTCTGTACCAGCCTATGCCTCCCGGAAGTGCGCCCCCGGAAGCCCTGGAAGGATTATCTTTTGAGAATTCGCCTTCAATGCTCCAGTCGTGAGGGAGGTGGAGCTGACGCCAGAGGGAATCCTCATAGTCTCTGAGTGCGTATTGCGGGTTGTCTCCCAGAATGAACTTCCAGCCGAAGTTGAAATCTTCGACCTGTCTGGGGGAGTTGCCCGCGTTTTGACCGCAGGCAGCGAGCATCAGCACTGCGACAGTCATAATGGTTAGGGTTTGTTTCATTGTCGGTTATTTTTTGTTGATACAACAAATATAGTTATATTTGCGAGAATATAAAACAAGGAATAAATGTCACTTACGTCGATAATTGGAAAAATGTTCGGGTCCAAGGCGGACCGAGACCTCAAGTCGGTCAAGCCGATACTTGAGAAGATACTTGCGATATATCCTGAAATAGACAAACTCAGCGATGACGGGCTCAGGTCCCGCAGCGAAGCCTTGAAGGTGAAGCTCAGAGAGGTGGAGGAGCCTTTCGAGAAGCGTATCGCCCAGATCAAGGAAGAACTCAACAAGGATATCCCCGTGTCGGAGAAGGAAGATCTCGCATCCGAGAGCGACAAGCTCGTAAAGGATGAGGACGAGGCGATCGAGAAGTGCCTTTCTGAAATCCTTCCTGAGGCTTTCGCCATCGTGAAATCCACCGCAAGGCGTTTCAAGGAGAATCCTGAGATCACTGTCAAGGCCAGCGATTTCGACCGTGAGCTCTCCATCAACCACGACTTCGTGCGCATAGAGGGGGACAATGCCATATACTCCAACCATTGGATTGCCGGAGGCAACGAGGTGAAGTGGGATATGGTGCACTACGACGTGCAGCTCATCGGTGGTATAGCCCTGCACCAGGGAAAGATAGCCGAGATGGCGACAGGTGAGGGAAAGACCCTCGTGGCCACCCTCCCGGTATTCCTCAACGCCCTCGCGGGCAAGGGAGTGCACGTGGTCACGGTGAATGACTACCTATCCAAGCGAGACTCCGAGTGGATGGGTCCCCTGTATATGTTCCACGGACTTTCGGTGGACTGCATCGACAAGCATCAGCCAAATTCCAAGGCGCGCAGAAAGGCCTATGAGTGCGACATCACCTTTGGCACCAACAACGAGTTCGGCTTTGATTACCTCCGCGACAATATGGTGGTGACCGAGGAGGACCTCGTGCAGCGCAAACACCACTACGCCATCGTGGACGAGGTGGACTCCGTGCTCATCGACGATGCCCGTACCCCGCTCATCATCTCCGGTCCGGTGGCGCAGAGCAAGTCCGACGAAGCCCAGTTCCTCGAGTTCAGGCCTTATGTGGAGAAGCTCTACCAGGCCCAGAGGGCCCTCATCAACCAGACTCTCAACGAGGCCCGCAAGCTTATCGCCGCAGGCGACGAGGCGGAGGGAGGAAAGCTCCTCCTGCGTGCCCACAAGGGACTTCCGAAATACCAGCCTCTCATCAAGTACCTTTCAGAGCCGGGCATAAAGACCCTGCTCCAGAAGGCCGAGAACTACTATATGCAGGACAACGAGAAGGAGATGCCGGTGGTCACCGACCCGCTCTACTTCGTCATCAACGAGCAGCTCAACACCGTGGATATGACCGACAAGGGCCACGACGTGCTCGCAAATGCCGTGGGCAACGACAACTTCTTCGTGCTTCCCGACGTGGGCCTTATGACAGCGGAAATCGAGCATTCAGGGCTCAGTCCTGAGGAGAAGCAGCTCAAGAAGGACGAGCTCCGTATGGACTTCTCCACCAAGAGCGAGCGCGTGCACACGGTGATACAACTCCTCAAGGCCTACACGATGTTCGAGAAGGATGTGGACTACGTGATAATGGACGGCAAGGTGAAGATCGTGGATGAGTCCACCGGCCGCATTATGGAAGGTCGCCGCTGGAGCGACGGACTCCACCAGGCCGTGGAGGCAAAGGAAAACGTGAAGGTCGAAGGCATCACCCAGACCTTCGCGACCATTACCCTGCAGAACTACTTCCGTATGTATCACAAGCTCGCCGGCATGACCGGTACCGCTGAGACGGAAGCGGGCGAGTTCTGGAGCATATACAAGCTGGACGTGATGGTAATCCCTACCAACCGTCCCGTAATCCGCGACGACCAGGGAGACCGCATCTACAAGACCAAGAAGGCGAAGTTCGCCGCTGTGATAGACAGGATAGTTGAGCTCACCAAGGCAGGCCGTCCTGTGCTCGTGGGTACCTCCGACGTCGAAACTTCCGAGCTCCTGAGCCGTATGCTCAGGATGAGGGGCATCAAGCACAACGTCCTGAATGCCAAGGAGCACGCACGCGAAGCCGAGATCGTGGCCCAGGCAGGACAGAGTTCCACCGTCACGATTGCGACCAATATGGCGGGACGCGGTACCGACATCAAGCTCTCCGATGAGGTCAAGAAGGCCGGTGGCCTTGCGATTCTCGGCACTGAGCGCCACGACTCACGACGCGTTGACCGCCAGCTCAGAGGCCGTGCCGGCCGTCAGGGAGACCCGGGTTCATCTACCTTCTACCTCTCCCTCGAGGACGATCTCATGCGTCTGTTCGGCGCCGACAATATCGCCAAGATGGTGGACAGGCTGGGAATGGAGGAGAACGACGTGCTTGAGGCGAAAATGCTCACCAAGGCCGTGGAGAACGCCCAGAAGAAGAAGGAGGAAATCAACTTCGGTTCCCGAAAGCATCTGCTCGAATATGACGACGTGATGAACTATCAGCGTGAGGCCATATACTCCCGCCGCAGGAATGCAATCAGCGGCGACAAGATCGAGATCGACCTCCGCAATATGATGATAGACAGCGCCTCACTCTTTGTGGATGCCAACAAAGCCCTCTCTTTCGAGGATTTCAACACCAATCTTATCGCAGAGTTCTCCATCGATTGCGGATTCGACGAGGAATTCTACAGGAAGGCCAAGCCTGACGAGCTCAAGGACAGGCTCTGCGAGCAGATGGAGTCCGAATACAGGAGAAGGATGGACACTTTGGTGACAAAGCTCAATCCTATCATCAGGGACGTTTACGAGAAGCATTCCAAACTCTATCAGAACATAGCCATCCCGGTATCTGACGGCATCAAGCAGATGACCCTCTCCGTCAATCTGGAGAAGGCCTACAATTCCGACGGCCGCGAGATAGCCAAGACTCTCACAAGGAACATCATACTCTTCCAGATTGACGACCACTGGAAGTCCCACTTGCGCGATATGGATGACCTCAAACAGAGCGTGCAGACGGCATCCTACGAGCAGAAGGACCCGGTTGTCGTATATAAGCTGGAGGGTTACAACCTATTCGCGTCCATGCTCGAGGAGCTCAACCGCGATGTGCTGTCCTTCCTCCTGAAGGTTTTCGTGCCGCTTTCCGACCGTCCTCAGCAGGCTCCGTCCCAGGTGCGTCCGCGCACTGATATGAGCCAGATGCGCACCAGCCGCAACGATCTGAGCACCAACGGGGAGCAGAAGGCGAAGACTCCGGTGAAGGTGGACAGGCAGGTGGGTAGGAACGACCCTTGCCCTTGCGGAAGCGGCAAGAAGTACAAGAACTGCCACGGCAGGATGGAACAGTAAATAATAATCACAGACGATATGCAGAAAATTCAAGACCAGGGAGTGAACGTCAATGACGTTACCCGCATTTCCAAAGGCGCATCCATCAAGGGCGACTTGATTTCGGCTACCGACATCAGGGTTGACGGCAATATCGACGGCAGCCTATTCTCAGAAGGGAAAATTGTTGTGGGTGAGCCTGCACAGCTTACAGGCAGCCTCTTTTGCACAAATCTGGATTTCTGGGGCAAGATGGACGGAGACATATACATCAAGGATACCCTCAGCCTGAAGAGCACTTCCGTAGTCAACGGAAACATACGCGTGCATAAGCTCCAGGTAGAGATGGGTGCCCAGATCAACGGTACCTGCAAGATGATTTCCGAGCAGGAATACGACCAGCTTGCAGGAAAGTTTTCAAACAAAAAGCCTGAACCGGCAAAGGCTCAGGCTGCAAAGGCATAGAAGCCGCTTTTATTCGGGCTTGTATGAGTCCTTCAGAGAGACCGTCTTGTTGAAGATGGTCTTTTCTTTTGTGGAATCCTGATCCTTGACATAGTATCCGCTGCGTTCGAACTGGACTGCGATTCCTGAAGCATCCTCGAGCAGGGCAGGCTCGGCCCAGGCGCTCGCTACGGTGAGGGATTCAGGATTGAGGAAGTCCTTGTAATCCTTGTCCTCAGGAACCTGGCTCATATCTGCAAGGGTAAAGAGACGGTCGTAGTTGCGCAACTCGATCTCCCTGGCGTAGGCGGTCGGAACCCAGTGTATGGTGCCCTTGACACTGCGCCATTCCCCGCCACCCGGACGGGTGCTCGGGTCATAGCTGCACCTGAGCTCGATGATATTGCCTTCCGCGTCCTTTACCAGCTCTTCGCACTTGACGATGTAGGTGTACTTGAGTCTCACCTCGCCATCAGGCTTGAGACGGAAGAACTTCTTCGGGGCATCCTCCATAAAGTCGGCACGCTCGATGTAGAGCTCCCCGGTGAACGGAACCTTGCGGCTCGCGCCTTCCGGTTCCGCAGGGTTGAGCGGACAGTCGAACCACTCCACCTTGCCTTCAGGCCAGTTGGTGATGGTGAGCTTCAGCGGATCCTGGACTACCATGTATCTGTTGGATCTGGCGTTGAGGTCCTGGCGTACGCACCACTCCAGCAACTGTATGTCCATGAGCTGGTCGCGCTTGGACACGCCTATCTTGTCGCAGAACATTTTCAGAGCTTCAGCCGTGTATCCTCTCCTGCGCACACCGCAGAGCGTAGGCATGCGCGGATCGTCCCAGCCTGCCACTATGCCCTTCTGCACGAGTTCAAGGAGCTTGCGCTTGGACATAAGGGTGTAGGTGAGGTTGAGGCGGGCGAACTCGTACTGGTGTGACGGGTATATGCCCAGGGTCTGGATGAACCAGTCATACAGAGGACGGTGCACGTCGAACTCGAGGGTGCAGATGGAGTGCGTGATGCCCTCGATGGAGTCGCACTGACCGTGGGTGTAGTCGTACATTGGATAGATGCACCATTTGTCGCCGGTGCGGTGGTGGGATGCGTGCTTGATGCGGTAGAGCAGCGGGTCTCGGAACATCATGTTCGGGTGGGCCATGTCTATCTTCGCGCGAAGCACCTTCTCCCCGTCGGCGTACTTGCCTGCCTTCATCTCCCTGAAGAGACGGAGATTCTCCTCCACGCTGCGATTGCGCCAAGGGCTGTCGGTGCCGGGCTTGTCCACTGTGCCTCGGTTGCGGGAAATCTCCTCCTGGGTCTGGTCATCCACGTATGCCAGACCGCGCTCGATGAGCTGCTCAGCCCACTCGTAGAGCTGGTCGAAATAGTCGGATGCGTAGCACTCCTTCTCCCACTGGAAGCCGAGCCACTTGATGTCCTCCTTGATGGAGTCAACGTATTCCACGTCTTCCTTGACAGGATTGGTGTCGTCATAGCGGAGGTTGGTCTTGCCGCCGTATTTCTGGGCAAGGCCGAAATTTATGCATAATGATTTGGCGTGTCCGAGGTGGAGATATCCGTTCGGCTCCGGAGGGAAGCGGGTCAGTATGCTTGATACTTTGCCGGATTTGAGATCTTCCTCAATGATTTCCTCGAGGAAATTCAGCTTCTTGGCTTCTTCCATAAGTGAATATTTTATACGTTCTTTCAAATGAAACTCCAAACAAACCCCAAATTTAGAAAAAACTTCGTAAAGAATTCGTATTTTTGTGCTACATTTACGAAATATGGCTATAAAACTGACAATTAAAAAAACGGACTCCAATCTCTTCTGCTGCAGCAAATGGTGGGGCAATCCCGACCTGCCTCCGCAGGTGGAGTATCCTACTTTCAAGTACACTGACGAAAACGGCAACGAGGACGAGTATCCGCTCACTTTCATATGCCAGATAGATTGCGCCGACATCGCCGGACTGGACCCTGAAGGAAGGCTCCCGCACGAGGGTATGCTGTATTTCTTCGCGGCCATAGACTATTTCCTCGGCTACGATTGCCCTGAACATTTCCCCCTGGGAAAATGGGACAGGAAGGGAGTAGTGGTGAAATACAGCAAAAGCGTCAATATGGAGACCTTCAATAGCTGCATACTTGTCGATGATGAGGACAATGAGCTCGCCGAGCCGGAGTTGGCCATAGAGTTCAGCGCCTGCGACGACAGGGAAAATGGGCATATTCTTCTTGGAAAACCTTTCTATGAGGACGTGGAAAATGATTGCGAGGGATGCTGCAACCTGCTGCAGATAGACGAGGATGACGAGCTTGGCATACGTTTCTATGACTGCGGCACCTTCAACATAATGATGAAGGAGAGCGATCTCAAGTTCGGTAACTGGAAGAGGGCTTTCGGCTATCTCTTCTCACTTTAAGCATTTCAATGATGAGCGTGCACAGTTTCAACCTATTCCTTATCATAATGTCCGCCATTGCGGCGGTGGTTTTCATAGCCCTTCATTTCGTGGATGCCGGATACGGAAAATTCTACAACAGGAAGTGGGGCCCCGCAATTGACAACAGGCTCGGCTGGGTGCTGATGGAGTCCCCGGTGTTCATAGCCATGCTGGTGTTGTGGCTCTGCTGCGACAGGAAGCAGGATCTCGTCAGATTCATATTCCTCATAGTCTTTGAGCTTCACTACTTCCAGCGTTCTTTCGTCTTCCCTTTCCTGATCAGCGGAAAGAGCAGGATGCCGCTCAGCATCATAGTGATGGGTATGACCTTCAACACTCTCAATGCCCTGATGCAGGGAGGATGGCTTTTCTATGTCTCTCCGGCGGAGATGTATCCCGAGTCCTGGCTCACCGATCCCCGCTTCATCATAGGACTGGCGGTATTTGCCGTCGGAATGTACATCAACCTTAAATCTGACAATATCATTCGCCACCTGCGTGCCCCGGGGGACACGAAGCACTACCTTCCAAAGGGAGGAATGTTCAAATATGTGACCTCGGCCAACTATTTCGGCGAGCTTACCGAGTGGGTGGGTTTTGCCATCTTGACCTGGTCCTGGTCAGGTGCGGTATTTGCATTATGGACTTTCGCAAACCTCTGCCCGCGTGCGGCAAGGATTTACGAAAGGTATAAAAAGGAATTCGGAGATGAGCTCGACACGGACAAGGTGAAGAGAATCATCCCTTTCATATATTGATAAGAATGGAATCGAAAATATTTACGCCAGTCAAAATAGGCCCCGTGGAGCTGCGCAACAGGGTTATACGCAGCGCGGCCTTTGAAAATATGGCATACGGCAACAAGCCGTCAAAAGATTTGTTTGACTATCACACTGCTGTGGCCAGGGGTGGAGTGGGTATGACCACTGTTGCCTACGCTGCCGTCAGCAGGAGCGGCCTTTCCTTCAACGGTCAACTCTGGATGCGGGAAGAGATAGTCCCTGAGCTGAAGAAGCTTACCGATTCGGTGCATTCCTACGGAGCCAAGGCTTCCATACAACTCGGCCATTGCGGCAATATGACCCACCGTGCCACCTGCGGCTGTATGCCTGTGGGCGCTTCTTCGGGCTTCAACCTCTATTCCCCGACTTTTGTCAGGGCATTGAAGAAGGATGAAATCTATTCCCTCGTGGACGATTTCGGAAAGGCGGTGAACCTTGCAAGGGAAGCCGGCTTCGACTGCGTGGAAATCCACGCCGGCCACGGCTACCTCATCAGTCAGTTCCTCTCCCCGTACACCAACCACCGCAGAGACGAGTTCGGAGGCAGCCTCGAGAACAGGATGAGGTTTATGAAACTGGTGATTTCCAGGGTGATGAAGGAGGCGGGAGATGACCTTGGAGTCATCGTGAAGGTGAATATGCACGACGGCTTCAGGAAGGGAATGCAGACTGAAGAATGCATCAAGGTGGCAAAGGAGCTGGAGAAACTCGGCGTCCACGCCCTGGTGCTCAGTGCCGGATTCGTGAGCAAGGCACCTATGGAGGTGATGAGAGGTGCCATGCCCCTCAAGACCCTGCGTTACTATATGGACCTGAAGAAGTTCTGGTGGCTCAAGGCCGGAATTGCAGTGGGCGGAAGGCTTATGATTCCTACAGTGCCTTTCAAGGAGGCATACTTCCTTGAGGAGGCAAAGAAGTTCCGTGCAGAGCTGAAACTGCCTCTGATTTATGTGGGCGGTCTCGTGTCCAAAAGCAAGATGGAAGAAGTGCTGGATGCCGGCTTCGAAGGCCTGCAGATGGCCCGCGCCCTGGTGCACGATACCGATTTCGTGAACAAACTTCGGAGCGGGGAACTGGAGTGCAGCGGGTGCAGGCACTCCAACTACTGCATAGGCCGTATGTACACTCTGGAGATGAAATGCCACCATTGCGTGGAGAATCTCCCGGAGAGCCTTAAGAGGGAAATAGACAAGGCGGAGAGGAATGGCTAAGAGAAGACTGGGTCATACCCCTCTGGCCTTGATTACCGGAGGCAGTTCCGGAATGGGCCTGGAATATTCGCGACAACTCGCCGCTGCCGGATGCAATCTGCTGATAGTCAGTATAGAAGAAGAGAAGCTCAAGGCGCTCGAAATAGAACTCCACGAAGAGTACGGCGTGAGCGTGAGGACACGCTTCTGCGACCTGTCCACATTTGATGCGGCTGACGATCTCTTCGGCTGGTGCAAGGCTGAGGGCCTGGACGTGGACATACTCATCAACAACGCTGGCATATTCTTCTTCAAGGAACTCAGCGAACAGATGCGCCCGAAGATGGAGATGATGATGCGCCTGCACATCTACACTCCGGCCCGTCTCTGCGTGCTCTTCGGCAATGAGATGAAAAGGCGCGGCTGCGGCTACATACTCAACGTGTCCTCCGTCGCCGCCCATCTTCCTATGCCCGGCATCACCACCTACGCCGCCACGAAGGCCTTCCTCAAGAGCTTCAGCAAATCCCTGTACTTCGAGATGAAGCCTTACGGCGTGCGCGTATGCACAGTGTGCCCGGGAGCCGTCGCCACCCCTCTGTACAAACTCAAGCCTTCGCTGATGAAGCTGGGTGTGGGTATAGGTGTCATCAAGAAGCCTTCGACCATAGTGCACCGGGCGCTGCGGGGGCTCTATCGCGGCCGCAGGGTGGTGAACCCTTCCCTTATGAGTTTCTACCTCCCGCCGCTCATCGGAATACTGCCCAAATCACTTGTAAGTGCAATATGGAAAAGACTGTAATCATTACGGGTGCAAGCGGAAGCATGGGTGAGGCCGCCAGCTGCGCATTGGCCGGGAAGGGCTTCAATGTCATTATGGCCTGCCGCAACCTGAGCAAGGCGGAAGCCGTCAGGGACAGGATATTGCGTACGCTGCCCGATGCCCGTCTGGAACTGCGCTGCCTGCGCCTGGACTCCTTCGAGTCCATATACGGCTTCGCCGAGGCGATGGAAGGCAGGGAGATTCACGGCCTGTTCAACAACGCCGGCGTGATGCCCAAGGATTACAGGCTCACCGAAGACGGCTTCGAGCAGACCGTTGCGGTCAATTATCTGGGACCCTACTTGCTCACGAGGCTCCTGCAACCCCGCTTCGAACCTGGTGCCAATATTGTGAATATGGTGTCCCTGACCTGCAATCTGGTGCACGAGAGAAAGGATTTCATCAATGTGCGTCCCGAAGACCACCACCAGCTGCGCAGCTATGCCGCGTCAAAGCTGGCCCTGATGTACTTTAGCATAGAGTTTGCGCGCCGCTATCCGCAATTGCGCATGAATGTCGCCGATCCGGGTATAGTCAACAGCAATATGATCAGCATGGGGCGCTGGTTCGATCCTCTCGCCGACGTGATTTTCAGGCCTCTGTGCAAAAGCCCTGAGGCCGGTGCTGCACCTGCGGTGAGGGCGATGTGCACGAATGAAACCCTGCAACTCTTCAAGGGCAGCAAGCACGGTCCCATTCCGGAGCGCTTCCAGCAGAGGAGGGAGAGCAGCGCGGCGCTATGGAAGCAGACGGAGGAAATTTTCAAAGCTAAACAATTGATCCAATTATGATACATTCAATGACAGGTTACGGCAAGGCGGAAGCCCTGCTGAGCGGAGGAAAACTTACCGTCGAGATACGCACGCTGAACGGTAAGACGGCAGACATCAATCTCAAGAGCCAGATCCTTCCGAAGGACAAGGAACTCGAAATCAGGTCAAGGATTGCGGCGGTGCTCGTAAGGGGCACGATAGACGTTTATCTGACCTGGGAGGCGGATGCATCTGCGAGCGCAAGGCAAATCAACGCGGAGATTGCGCACAGCTACCTCCGGGGCGCCGACGAGCTCGCTGCGGGAATGGGCCTGAAGGCGGACGACAGCCTGCGCGGGGCATTGCTCTGCTCGGTGCTCAGGATGCCGGACGTGGCTGAGGCAAGGAAGGGAGAGATTTTCTCCGAGGAGGACCTGGTCCTCATAGAAGATGCATTCAAGCGCTGTCTGGATATGGTGGAGGAATATAGGGAGAAGGAAGGTCAGGTGCTTTACAGGGACGTTACCTCCCGCGTCGCCAAGATTCTCAGTCTGTACGACGGCGTGGAGTCTTTCGAGTCGGAGAGGACGGCAAATATGCGCGCCAAAATCCTGAAGGCGGCCGAGGACCTCGGAGTGAAACTCGACAAGGAGCGTTTCGAGCAGGAGATGATTTTCTATATTGAGAAGTTCGATATCAATGAAGAGAAGGTGCGCCTGCGCCAGCATTGCAAGTATTTTATGGATACCATTGATTCTGAGCCATATCCGGGAAAGAAACTGGGCTTCATCATTCAGGAGATGGGACGGGAGATCAACACTACGGGCTCGAAGGCGAACCATTCAGAAATCCAGAAACTCGTGGTGCAGATGAAGGATGAGCTCGAAAAGATACGCGAGCAGTCGATGAATATTCTGTAGTACGATTTACGGGAATAAGCCGGATCAATCAGCCCTGAAGTTCCAGCCAGCGGGTTTCAAGTTCGTCAATTTCCGCACTCAGGGCCTCGAATCTCTCTGAGGCTTCCTGCAGGGCGCCATATTCAAGGGTGCCGCTGCTCATTGACTGTTCCAGAGCGGACCTTTCTTCTTCAAGCGCGGGCAGGCGTTCTTCTATGGATGCCAGCTCGCGGCTTTCCTTATAGCTCAGTTTCCTTGCCTTTTCAGCTTTAGGACGGGCTGCCTGCGGGCTTTCCGCTGCCGGCCTGGCGGATGCAGACTCTTTCTTCTTCGCGGCTTCCAGGTCCTTGACATAGGCTCTGTACTCGCTGAAACTACCTATGAAGTCCTTTACCTGCCCCTCCCCGCAGAAGACGAGAAGGTGGTCCACCACGCGGTCGAGGAAGTGGCGGTCGTGGCTGACGATTATCAGGGACCCGCCGTATTCCTTGAGGTATTCTTCAAGTATGTTGAGGGTTACGATGTCCAGGTCGTTTGTCGGCTCGTCCAGGATGAGGAGGTTGGGGTTCTTCATCAGGACGGTAAGCAGGTAAAGCCTGCGCTTCTCTCCTCCGGACAGTCTGGATACCCTCGTGGTGAGCATATCGTGAGGGAAGAGGAAACGTCCCAGAAGGCGGGTGTCTCCGACTATGTCGAGCACCGTGTCGTCGCCTTCGAACTCTATGCCTTCCTGACGATAATAGCCTATTACCAGGGATTCACCCCTTTCTATCACGCCTGAAGAGGGCTCAAGCGCTCCTGTCAGAAGGTCAAGGAAGGTCGATTTTCCCACTCCGTTGCGTCCCACTATGCCCAGCTTGTCGTAGCGCTGGAAATTGTAGCTGAAGTCTTTCAGAAGGCAGCTTTCCTCCCAGAAGTAATTGACTTTCTTGCAGTTGATTATTTTGCTGCCTAGCCTGGATGCCTCTCCCACTCCCGCGAGCGAGATTTGCTTTGTGCTGTAGGCCTGGGATGCCCTTTCGGACAGCTCGTGGAAAGCGTTGATCCTGTATTTGGCTTTTCCCGTGCGGGCGCAGGGGGTTGCGTGTATCCACTCCAGCTCGCGACGCAGCAGGTTGCGGACCTTGTCGGTCTGAGTGTTGTAGTTCGTGATGCGCTCGTCCCTTTTCTCCAGGTAGTTCTGGTAGTCGCCACGGTATATGTACACCGCACCGTGGTCCAGCTCCATAACTATGTTGCACACGCGGTCGAGAAAGTAGCGGTCGTGGGTGACCATGAGCAGGGTGCAGCGGCTGCGTTTGAGGTAGGATTCCAGGTACTCCACCGCCTCGATGTCGAGGTGGTTGGTAGGCTCGTCCATAATGAGGAAGTCGGCTTCCAGTGCCAGCATCTCGCTCAATGCCACGCGCTTGATTTCACCTCCCGAGAGCTCGCACATCTTCCTGTCCGTGTTCTGGAGCCCGAAGTTGCCGAGGAACTCCCGGATCTTCTGCCTGAACGAAGCGATATGGTCGGCGTCCATCCCCGCCGTGGCTGCGGCACTGTGTTCAAGTATTTGCTCGAGTATGCCTGCATCCGGACGGAAGTCGTATTCCTGCTCCAGAAACGCTATGCGTATGTCCTTGAGGAAGAGTATCCTTCCCCCGGAATCCGACTTGTCCTTGCCGGCGAGTATGCGCAGCAGGGAGGTCTTGCCCGTGCCGTTAGGAGCGATCAGGGCAATCTTGTCGCCTTCGTTGACGTTGAAGCCTATGTGCTCGAAGAGTATCTTCGGGCCGTAGGATTTGGATATGTTCTCAATCTGGAGATAGCTGGGCATATTCGCTTACAGAAGTCCCAGAACCTTGTCCCTGGACAGGAGGCAGTCGCCTACGGAGGCGGCCATACGGTCGAGCTGGGACAGAACTATCGATGTGTCGGAGGATACCTTCGACAGGGAGAGACGGTTGACGGCGGTCTTGATTGGGAGGAGAAGGTAATCCTTGCCCACAATCAGGCGTCCGCCTATGACTACGAGGCCTGGGTTGAAGATGTTAAGTACACCGGCGATACCGCGTCCGAGTATGTCTCCCACCTTGCCTATGCAGTCGATTGCAAGCACGTCTCCCTCTTCTACGGCCTTGAGTATTTCATCCAGCTCTATGTCGCCCTTCTTCTGGTAGATGTTCAGCAGGGATGATGAATGTCCCTTCTTGAGCTTTTCCACCATCATCCTGTGCAGGGCTGAGCCTGAGGCGCCAGTCTCAAGGCAGCCTACCTTGCCGCAACGGCAGATGACGTCGTTGTTCAGGGCAGGGAAGTGACCGAGTTCTCCGGAGTAACCGGACTTGCCGTAGTAGAGCTTGCCGTCGTTGATGATGCCCATACCGAGGCCCCAGCTGATGTTTATGAAGATCATATCCCGGTCAGCCTTTTTGCCGAGGGTCATATATTCACCGTACGCCATAGCCCTCGAGTCGTTTTCTATGTTGACCTGAACGTTGAACTCTTTCTGGAATATGCTTTTGAGAGGAATGTCGTCGCTCACGAAGTAGGTGAGGCTGTAACCCTTTTCCGGGTTCACGCGGCCGGAAAGGCTCACGCCTACTCCCAGCACCTTTATCCACGGAATACCGCATTTCGTCACCTCATCCTTCACCATGCGGCATATCGTGCGGAAGGACACTTCGCTTGCCTCGAGGACGAATTCTATGTCCTGGATGAATTTGATGATTTCACCTTTGAAATCGCTGATGGCAATGTGAAAATGGTGTCTGGCAACGTCCACGCCCACGAAATAGCCAGCCTCAGGCTTGAGGCCGTAAACACTTGGGCGCCTGCCGCCGGAAGTGCCTACCTTGCCCTCGTCCTGGAGGAAATTGTCTTCGATCAACTCTCCGATCAACTTGGTTATCGTAGGAACGCTGATGCCGAGGGCATGGCTGAAATCGGCTATGCTGTAATTCTTGTGGATTATACAGAGCCTGAGGATTTCCCGCTTGATTCCGGCATTCTTACTGTTGGTGTCGCTCAGAAATGTTGGTGTCATAACGATATACGGTGATATTATTCGTACAAAAATATAAAAATATTTATATATTTGTGCAGTATTTTTGAAACAATTTAAGTAATGTTGCCAAAAAAGTGGAAAAACAGGCTGAAATCGCTTAAACTTTCCTTAAGATCCAAGCTGATACTGAGCCTGTTGTCTATCGCCGCCATACTGCTCGTGTCCTCCACCATATCGGTTCTGGAGTACAGGAGTATGAGCAACTATGTATCGGATTTGATTGCAGACGATATAAGCAGCATCAATGTCGCCAACCGCCTTGCGGAAATGACCAACGAATATAATCTTCGCATTCTGGAAGTCATTGGGGAGGACGGGGCTGCCGTTCTTCCGGACTTTGACGACAATTATTTCAAGACACATTGCGATTCCCTCAGTACCGGTTCTTCCGCCAACAAAACCTATCGTTATGCGGACTCTCTGATGTATTCCTACGCGGCATATATGCTGACCTCCCTGGAGCTGGAGGATGTGGCCGAATCCAGTTTCATCGACACGAGGGACTGGTACTTCAACCGTCTCCAGCCGCGTTTCGACCGTCTGAAGAACGATATCGACGAGTTGATGAACAGCATATACCGCGATCTGGAGAAGAATTCCGCCACGTTTGAGCGCGGCTTCTACCGGAGCATAATCCCCGGAATCGTGGCTGTGGGAGTAGGTCTGCTCCTGGTTCTTATGCTGCTCTTCTTCATGCTTGCGTTCTATGTGAATCCTTTGTACAAGATGCTGGACGCGTTGAGCGCTTACAGGTCCAATGACAAGAGGTATACGGTGATGTTCGAGGGCGATGACCAGCTCTCCGAGCTCAACGAAGGCATTTCGGAACTTGCCGGCGAGAATCAGCAGCTGCGCCGCCGCATCAGGGAGATACGCAGATGAACTGGAAGGTAATAAGCAGGAACATAGGTCTCGCACTCCTGGTCAGCGCGCTGTTCATGTTTCTCTCGGTGATCGTGTCGGTCGCCGAGGGCAATGATTCTGCCCTTGCCGCCCTTGCGATTTCCTTCACCATTACCTTCATCGTGGGTATCTTCCCCTTCATCTTTGTCAGAAAAACAGATGTCATCAGCCTGAAGGAGGGTTATGTGATTATCACCCTTTCGTGGCTCATGTCGTTCATATTCGGAATGCTTCCCTATGCTCTCTGGGGCGGACCCTTTACTCTCGCCAATGCCTGGTTCGAGTCCGTGAGCGGGTTCACGACCTGTGGAGCCACCATACTTGAGAACGTCGAGGCCCTCCCGAAAAGCCTGTTGTTCTGGCGCGCATCCACCCATTTCATCGGCGGTCTGGGAGTCGTGGTATTCCTGCTGCTCGTCATACCGGAGTCCAGCCCCATGAGGATGAGACTGACGAATATGGAACTGACCTCGCTCAGCCGCAGCGGCTATTCTTCGCGCACCAACAGGGTCGTGTATATCTTCGCATACGTGTACCTCGGGCTCTGCGTCATAGGTGTGATAGCCTATCTGTTGGCGGGGATGAACTTCTTTGATGCGGTGTGTCACGCGATGAGCGTCGTGCCTACGGGTGGCTTCAGCACCAGAAACCTCTCCATCGCCGCATTCGACTCCCGCCTCGTCGAGGGGGTTACGATGGTTATGATGTACCTTGCATCCCTGCATTTCGGGGTGCTGTATATGACCGTCATCAGCCGCTCCCTGAGACCGATGCGCAACCCTGTGTTCAAGTTCTATACGATTTCTGCCGTGGTGATCACGCTTTTCATTGCCGCCGGCCTGAAGTCCTCCGGGGAATGCTCCGCCTGGGGCGAATCCCTGTGGAAAGGACTTTTCAGCACCCTTGCAGTCACTTCGACGACAGGTTTTGCAATAATAGACAACGCCACCTGGCCGTTCTGGATGGTCGGCCTGCTCACTGCCGCCGGTCTTATCTGCGGATGTGCCGGTTCCACTGCCTCAGGTATCAAGGTAGACCGCCTTATCATCCTGTTCAAGTCGATAGGACGCTATGTCAACAATATCCTCCACCCGTACTCGGTGAATGAGGTTCGCCTGGGAAAGAGGATACTTCGCGACGAGGAGGTGTCCCCGCACCTGCTCTATATCGGCCTCTATGCAATGGTCATCGTGATATCCACCATACTTGTACTATGCACGGGGACCGACGCTGCCAACTCGCTGGTCGGAACGGTTTCCAGCCTTGCAAACATAGGCCCTGCCTGTGGGGACATGGGCAATCTGGGGAACTTCAACCACGTGTCCACCATGTCGAAGTTCATCTTCTCTATGGATATGTTCCTGGGACGAATTGAGATTTATCCTGTGCTGGCCGTACTAGGAATGATGCTTACAAGGAGGAACAGGTAATGGACAGGAGCACTTTCCTATATGAGAGATTCCTGAAGCGCTTCGGATTTGAACCCACTGAATGTCAAGATAATATGTTCCGTTGCGTGGCTGAATTCGCTAGCTGCGGAGACTCCGACATACTGGTGGTGAACGGGTATGCGGGCACGGGAAAGACCAGCGCCCTGTCAGCGGTAGTCAGAGCATTCCGCGAACTCGGCACGAGGTCGGTGCTGCTGGCTCCCACCGGACGTGCCGCCAAGGTGCTTTCGGGCATCTCCGGTTTCCCGGCATACACCATCCACAAGCACATATACCGCCAGAAATCGGTCGGCAACGACGGATACGGCAAGTTTTCCCTGTGTCCCAACAAATTCAAAAACACGCTCTTCGTGGTGGACGAGGTGTCGCTCATAGGAATAGATGCCGGCTCACAGGGCTCGATTTTCGGGAGCGGCAACCTGCTCGAGGACCTCATCGCCTACGTCAGGGCGGGGGATGACTGCAAGCTGATTCTTGCGGGGGATGCCGCACAGCTGCCACCGGTGGGAATGGATGCTTCCCCTGCGTTGAGCAAGGAATATATGGACGGGTTCGGGGGTGTCAGGTACTGCACTCTGAGCAGCGTGGTGCGACAGGCATCGGAGTCCGGCATACTCCGCAACGCCACGCGGCTGCGCGAGCTGATTTCCGAGGGGGTTGATTCCCTGCCCTGCGGGGAACTGGGACTGGAACTCGCGGGTTTCCCCGACATCGAACGCCTGAGCGGGGGAGAGCTCATAGATGCACTGGGCGAGGCGTATTCACGGTACGGAGACGACGGAACAGTGGTGCTCTGCCGCTCGAACAAGAGGGCAATACGTTACAACAACGGCATACGCTCGATGGTACAGTTCAAGGAAGAACGCCTGGTGCGCGACGACAAGCTGATGATAGTCAAGAACTGCTACCAGTTCC
>SFJB01000017.1 GCA_004555145.1 Bacteroidales bacterium
CGGCAAATGTCAGGGAGTGCCAGGCCAAAGCTCCCGTTTTCGAGAATCTTCCCAAGAGATTCGTATTTTTCTGTCCATTTCATGTCGGCAAATATGATTCACTGTTCCGAAAGATGCAACAGCCTTGATACCGAAATTCGGTCACCTAAGCTCAATATTTCCGATTTTTATGTAAATATGTCCACAATTTATGAACACTGCACAGAAATTGAGGCACTTACTTTTCATCTATTGCGAGTATTTTTGAAAAAAGTCAATGATATTCAGATGGACGGAGACAATTTACACACCTATATAAGAAGATTGAGGGAAGGCGCAGGCTTGTCTCAGGGAGCGATGGCAGACGAGCTGGATATCGGCCGGACAACCTACATAAACTTTGAAACGGGAAGGACCAAGCCCTTCAGCCGTTGCATGTCCTTGTTCGCAGGGTTCTTCGGCAAGAGCGAAAGCGATCTCATTGTCGAGAGTCTGGGACCCGGACACGGGGACGGGCTGCTGGAGCAGGCCTCAGGAGATGCCGAAAAAGTACGCCGCACCCTGGTAGATGACTACGAGCGCAAGCTTTCCGCCCTGATGGATGAAAGGGACGCTCTCCGGAAACGTTTGGAGAACAACGAAAAAATCATCAAAACTTTGACTGAAACCAACGCATATCTTATAAGTCAACTCAGCAAAAATGACTAAATTTGTGGCATTATGCCACGGAGTATAAATCTTCTCTCTTGTATGCGCCCCGGAGTTTTGGAAGCGGGTTGCGATGAGGCCGGGCGGGGACCCCTTGCCGGACCTCTGTTCGCCGCTGCCGTAATACTCCCGGAAGGTTTCAGCCACCCGCGCCTGAACGACTCCAAACAGATGAGCGTCTCCGCCCGCGAGGAACTGCGTGCAATCATAGAGAGGGACGCCCTCGCATGGGCAGTGGAAGAGATTGCTCCGGAGGAGATTGACAGGCTCAACATACTCTGGGCTTCGGTGGAAGGAATGCAGCGCGCCGTGCGCAGACTCAGCGTGAAACCGGAGTTTCTGCTCATAGACGGAAACAGGTTCAAAGCGATGCCCGGTTATGAACACGCCTGCGTAGTACACGGGGATGCTACCTATGCGAGCATTGCCGCCGCTTCCGTGCTTGCGAAAACCTGGCGCGACGAGAGGATGAAGCAACTCGCGGAGCAATATCCCCAGTATGGTTGGGAGCACAATATGGGCTACCCCACCCCTGAGCACATTGCGGCCATCAAGAAATATGGCTACACTCCCCTGCACCGCAGGTCCTTCCACCCTAAGGAGCTGGAGCCCAGCCTGTTCGACTGAGCCCTGTGTTTACGAAGATAACATTTAATCATCAGAATATGAAGAAAACAATTATTGCCGCAGCCATAGCCCTGAGCATGGCATTTCAACTCAAGGCAGACGAGGGAATGTGGATGCTTCCGCTCCTCGAGAAAATCAACAGCGAGGCTCTCGCGAATCTAGGATCCAGACTCACCCCTGACCAGATATACAGCATCAACCACTCTTCCATCAAGGATGCCATCGTGCAGTTCGGTGGCGGATGCACCGGTGAAATCATCTCCGGCAGCGGCCTCCTGGTTACCAACCACCATTGTGGCTACTCCAACATTCAGGCTCTCTCAAGCGAGGAGCACAACTACCTCGAAGACGGATTCTGGGCTATGAGCCTCGAAGAGGAAATCCCTGTTCCGGGTCTGAGCGTATCATTCCTCCAGTCGATGACAGACATCACCGGCAGCTACAAGAACGAAAAAGAGCGCCAGAAATTGCTGAAGAAGGCTGAGAAGCAGAACCCCGGATGCCAGATCCGCATTGTCAGCTTCTTCAACGACAATGTGGAGTATCTCGTTGTGTCCAAGATATATAGGGACGTTCGTTTCGTAGGTGCTCCGCCTGCATCCATGGGAAAGTTCGGCGGTGAAACTGACAACTGGATGTGGCCTCGCCATACCTGCGACTTCTCGATGTTCCGCGTGTATGCCGGTGCAGACAACCAGCCTGCCGAGTATTCCCCTTCCAACGTTCCGTTCAAGCCGGCCCAGCACCTTCAGGTATCGCTTCGCGGTGTGGAGGAAGGCGACTTCGCTATGATTATGGGTTATCCTGGACGCACGCAGCGCTTCCAGACCGCAGCCCAGCTTGAGGAAATGTTGGAAATCAATGACATACGCATCGATGCACGCACCGTAAGGCAGGAAGTGATGTGGAAGGAGATGAGGGCTGACGAGCTCGTGAGTCTGAAATATGCGAGCAAATACGCAAGCTCATCCAACGGCTGGAAGAAATGGCAGGGAATGAGAGAGTCCTTCGCGAAGCTCGACGTCATCGGACGCGAGGAGGAGAAGGAAGCCGAACTGAACGCCTGGATAGCGGCAGACCCGGCCAGAGTCGAGCGCTACGCAGGTGCCATCGAGGGCATAAGCGGAATCATAAGCGCACGTCGCGAAGCATATAAGGCAATGACCCTGCTGAGCGAGACCCTTTCCAATATCGAGTTGCTGGGCATGACCCGCGCGGGCAGGAGAGACCCTTACAAGAACTATGATGCCGAAGTGGACCTCAAGATTGCGCTTGCACTGACAGACCACTACCTTGCAAATGTAGCCGAAAAGGATAAGGTAGAAGTCAGCCGTGAAGCCATAGAAGAGATGTTCCGTACCAGCGCATACACTTCAAAGGAAAGACTGGAGGCAGCCCGCGCCGAGGGCGTAGATCTCTCCAACGACCCTGCAGCGCTCCTTGCGGCAGCAATCAGCGACCGCAGCCACATCCTCAGGGAAGAATACTCAGCAGCAGGCAAGGAGCTGAGCGCATACTCCAAGACCTTTGCTGCGGCGCTGCTCGAGTGGACAAAGGACAAGCCTAGCTACCCGGATGCCAACTCCACCTGCCGTCTCACCTACGGCACCGTGAAGGGTTACGAGCCGAAGGACGGAGTGGTTTACAAATACTACACCACCCTCAAAGGCGTGATCGAGAAGGAAGAACCGGGCAACTACGAGTTCCGCGTACCTCAGAAGGTTAAGGACCTCTATGCCGAGAGCGACTACGGCCAGTACGCAGACGCGGACGGCAAGCTGCGCACATGCTTCCTGACCAACCTTGACATCACCGGCGGCAACTCCGGCAGTCCGGTTCTCGACGCAGACGGATGCCTGATCGGTCTGGCCTTTGACGGCAACTGGGAGGCAATGAGCTCTGACGTCATCTTTGAGCCGGAGCTCCAGAGATGCATTTGCGTTGACATCAGGTACGTGCTTTGGATGATGGACAAGTTTGGCGGTGCAGGCTATCTGCTCAACGAAATGGACATTGTAAGATAATCATTTATAAATCAGTTTATTATGACTAAAGAGGAATTGCTTGTCGCCCTCCGGGAGGTACGCCACCCGGGGCGGGGTGACAAGGACATAGTGGAGCTGGGGATGGTGAAGGACGTGGAGCTTTCAGATGGTAAGGCGGTGGTGACCCTGGCCTTTTCCAAAAGGCGTGACCCGCTTGCCGAGTACATTATAGGGAGCACCAGAGCTTGCCTTGTCCGCCACCTCCCGTCCGGATTCGGGACTGAGGTGAAGACCGTGGTGGTGGACGAAGTGAAGGAGAAAAAAAAGACCAATGTCAACGAACTTGATATGGAGCAGCTCCGCAATGTCAGGCACATAGTTGGAATCGCTTCAGGCAAGGGCGGAGTAGGCAAGTCTACCGTTGCCGTGAACCTCGCCTGCGCCCTTGCAAGACTTGGATACAGCGTTGGTCTGGCCGATGCCGATGTCTATGGCCCTTCAGTTCCTACTATGACTGCCACAGAAGGCGAGAGCCCTATGGCCGAGGAGATTGACGGCAAGGAGATCATTCTTCCTCTGGAAAAATATGGGGTAAAATGGATGTCCATAGGCTATTTCGCGGAAAAGGGACAGGCTCTGATCTGGCGTGGGCCTATGGCATGCAATGCCCTGAAACAGATGATCTTGCAGGTAAAGTGGGGAGCACTTGATTTCTTGCTGATTGATATGCCTCCCGGAACGGGAGACATCCATATCAGCCTACTGCAGGAGATTCCGGTGGAGGGAGCCGTGGTCGTGACCACCCCTCAGGCAGTTGCCCTCGCGGATGTCGAGAAAGGCGTGAATATGTTCCGCAATCCGGGTGTGCAGAGGCCTGTGTTCGGAATAGTCGAAAATATGGCCTGGTTCACCCCGGCGGAGCACCCGGAAGAAAAGTATTTTATCTTCGGGAAGGACGGCGGAGCTAAGATGGCGGAAGAACTCGGAGTGGAGCTGCTCGGTAGAATTCCTCTGGTGCAGAGCATACGCGAAAGCGGAGACCAGGGAGAACCTGCCGCACTCGGCACCGGACCTGACGGAGCAGCATTCATTGAACTCGCCGCAAAGTTGGCGGAAAAGCTCGGCTGATGCCTATGGAAGTACGCGCAAAAAAGGCTCTCGGCCAGCACTTCCTGACCGACCAGAGCATAGCGATGAAGATAGTCGATTCCCTCAGCCAAAGCGAAATCAGGGATGTGCTGGAAATCGGCCCAGGTATGGGAGTGCTCACGCAGTATCTTCTGAAGAGGGACGACCTCGAGCTGAAGCTCGTGGAGTTGGACGGGGAGTCGGTGGAGTACCTGCTCACCCACTTCCCCGGTATGCAGGGAAAGCTATACCAGGCTGATTATCTGAAACTTGACATACACACTCTCTTTTCGGGGCAGTATAGAGTAATAGGCAATTTCCCCTACAATATCTCCTCCCAGATCTTCTTCAAGATACTCGAGGACAAGGACAGGGTACCTGAAGTCGTGTGTATGATACAGAAGGAGGTGGCAGAACGCATAGCCGAGAAGCCGGGCAGCAAGACCTACGGCATCTTGTCCGTGCTTCTTCAGGCGTGGTATGACATAGACTACATTGTTTCGGTGGGGTCAGGAGCATTTTGCCCGCCGCCCAAGGTGCAGTCTGCCGTCATACGCCTCAGGCGCAATTCACGCAGTTCCCTGGGATGCGACGAAAAGCTCTTCAAGACTGTAGTGAAGACCGCCTTCAACCAGCGCCGCAAGACCCTCCGCAACGCCTTGAAGCCCCTTCTCAACGAGTCAATAGACAGCAGCGACCCAGTCTTCGACCTGCGCGCCGAGCGCCTCAGCGTCGAGGATTTCGTCGCTCTGACAAATCTCATTTCTGCTTGAGCAGTCCCGGAAGGACAACTCCGCAGAGCGATAGCAGGACAACCAGAATGAGGGCAATCGAGGAAGCTCTGGAGACGCCCTCGCCTATGCGGTAGGACGGAGGATCGAAGCGCATCACTAGACTGTGCCTGCCTGCAGGCACCTCAGCACAGCGCAGCAGTGAGGCTTCGCACCCAATTTCCAGTTCCTCAACTCCGTCCAGAGTCAGCTTCCATCCTGCCGGATAGTAAACCTCACTGAAGACCAGTTTTCCTCCCTCGGCAGACTCGTACTCATAAGCGAGTTCGTTCGGGGCGTATGAAACCAGCTCCACCCTGTCCGTCTCTTTGGCCTGCTCAAACCAGGCATTGCCCTTGGCGTAACGGTATTCCAGCGGCGGAAGTTCGTCACCTACAATGATGTAGCGGCAGTTCATCGAGGCCAGTCCTTCCAGATATGGAAGCGCATCCTCGGCCTCCTGAATGGTGCCGGCAGAGTTCACCGCCCTGGTGACGGCAGAGATTTCCGCGCTCAGGGTATTTTCTATAAAGCTTTGATATATACGCAGTTTGGCGGGCGAATAACCGCCAATGTTCTTGTGCCAGTATGAAGGATGGGAGTCGTTGAACGGATCCACGCTGAGGTCCAGCACGCGATATGAGAGATCCGTGTCGGCAAGTATCATCTCGTCCACCGGACGCTTGTTGAACTGGCTCTGGAAGTTCCTCGGAGTGATGAAGTCATCCGAGTTGAGGTATCTCTTTCCCACGGTGAAAAGATCCAGCACTACCAGCAGGCACACGAGCAGAGCACCCACGGTGCGGCGTCTGCTGCCCATATCGGGATTGGTGGCAAAGGTCTTTGCGGCACTCTTAGGAACGCTGCAAGCCCAGAAGAGAATCAGATATGCAGCCGCCACGAGCAGGAGCGAACGCAGGGCATCCGCACGCAAAAGCCCGGCCCTGTCGGAAGCAAGCGCATCCGAGAGCACTTCAGGCAGCTGGGAGTCGGCAGCACCCCTGAAATCTCCGGCAACACCCGGGAAGAGGGAGCAAACAAGGCAGAACCCGCCGGTGACGGCGAGAGCAATCCAGCCCTTTTTGAGGAAGCTTTCCGCAAAGCCGCCATCCTTCACGAGCCTGTCGAGACAGAGGAAGGCAAGCAGAGGCAGACATACCTGCAGCACCACCAGCGCCATAGATACGGTCCGGAACTTGTTGTACAGCGGCACATAGTCATAGAAGAGCCTGGTGAACCAGAGGAAATGGCTTCCCAGCGCGAGCAGCACACTCAATACCACAGCCACGATGATCCACCACTTGTCGCGACCCTTGTACATCAGCAGGGCAAGGACGAAAAGGAAGATGGTCACCGCACCCATATACATAGGTCCGGCGGTAAAAGGCTGAGGTCCCCAGTAGAGCGGGAGGTTCTTTGACACCTCCCTCAAATTCGGCTGACCGGCTTGTTTCAGGAGGGCATAAGTCTCAGATTTGGAAGGATTTACCGCTCCGGCGGAAGAACCTCCGTTGAAATTGGGCACCAGCAGGTTAGGAAGTTCTTCCCAGCCATACGACCACGCGGTGGCATAGTCTAGGTCCAGACCCTTGCTCCCGCTTCCTCCCTCGGCCTCAGGATTGCCTCCGCGCATGGAGTACGGGGTATATTCGTAGGTCGGAAGGAGCTTGATTGCGTTGGTGGCTATGCCGGCGCATCCAAGGACCAACAGCATTGCGCAGCTGACAAGGAAGCGCTTGATGCCTGCGCGACGCTCCTTGCTGCAAAGGTACCACAGCAGCATAGCGATTGCATATATGAATATGACTATGGCCAGGTAGTAGGTGATCTGAGGATGGTTTGCCTTGACCTGGAAGCTCAGGAAAAGCCCGAATCCGGCGGCACCAAGGGCTGCATACGGCAGCCATTTTTTCTTGGAAAGCGCTATGTTCCAGGTATATGCGAGGGCTGCGAGCACCCACGGCATAAAGGCTATCGCCTGCATCTTGGTATTGTGGCCCACCTGGATGATCTGCATATTGTAGGAGCAGAACGACACGGCTACCGCGCCGCCCAGGGCGAGCAGTGGATGTACGCCGAAGGCCAGCATGAGCAAGCACGCGCCCAGGAGGGAAATGAAGTAATAGGTCGCCGGGCGCTTTCCGGTGAGCAGCAGGTCGTAGAGCCACTGGGTCCAGTCGCCCTTGGTGGAAGCATGGATCGTGGCGGTCGGCATACCTCCGAACATGGATTCCGTCCACGCGGTCTGGTCGTCAGGATGCGCCGCGTTCCATTCCATCATCTCGTGGGACATACCCTGCCATCCCGAGATGTCGCTCTGGTTCACGATTTTTCCCCCCAGCACCTGCGGCACGAATCCGTAGGCGAGCACAAGCATCAGCACGATGCTGCCTATGATGTAGATAAGCTTCTTTTTCATTTTTCCTTATTGCTTTGGACCAGGCTTTCCAGCTCCCCGACAAGCCTGGCGGTCAGAGCCCTGCGGGAGTAGCGCTCCGCGCCCTGTGCCGCAGCGTGGTCCGTGTCCATAAATTCCAACAATTCGTCCTCCTTGTCCCAATCATACATACGGCCCGCTCCCGAATCGCGCAGAATCGCGGCTGCGGCACCGTCCTCCTGGCCTATGCCCAGCACTGGACGGCCGGAAGCAAGGTACTCGAAAATCTTTCCCGGCAGCACCTTGGCGTACTCGGGTTCGCGGCGCAGCGGAAGTATGAGCAAGTCCGCATCCTGCTGCTCCAGCACCACGCGGCTGTGTGGCAGGTAACCCAGGTCCACGAGCTGCTCCCCAAGCCCGCGGGAGCGTATGGCTTCGAGTACGGGGGCGTCAGTCTTCCCCGCCAGGCGTATTTCCAGGCGCTGCGCGAATTCCGTGTCTTCCCCGCAACGGCGTGCGAGCGCGTTCCACAGATTCAGCGGATTGCCGTCGGCTGCGAAGAGCCCCGTGTGCACGATGCGGAACTTGCCGTCATTCCTGCTTCCCCGGACGCGTGCAGGGAAGTCGTCCTCGTCGAAACCGTTGGTGATCAGATGCACCGGAGTGCCGGTCTGAGCCTGGAAATCGTCGCGCACGGGCGGAGACACTGCCAGCACCAGGTCGGCTTCATCCAGCACGCTCTGCTCGAGACGGTGGTGCTTCCTGTCAGCGAACTTACTCAGACACAGATGCTTATAGTAGAACATACGAGTCCACGGGTCGCGGAAGTCCGCAATCCATGGCAGACCGAGGCTGCGCTTCAACCCGCGTCCTATGAGGTGCATAGACTGGGGCGGGCCTGTGGTCACGACGGCATCGACCGGATGCTCCCTGAGGTATTCTTTCAGGAAACGCACTGAGCCCCGCACCCAGCTTACCCGGGGATCGGGGATGAAAAGATTGCCCCTGAGGGCACGGGAAAACTTGGATTTGAATGACTTGCTGCCCGAGTTGAGGGGGTTGACCTCCCCGCCGGAACGCCCGAAGAGCTTACGGTAAAGGCCGTAGGGCTCCACGATGCGGCGGCGTATCACTTCCGCACACTCGGGAATATCAGCAATCAGACTCTCGTCGCAGGCCAGGCGCTCCGGGTTCTCCGGGGTATAGATTACCGGCTGCCATCCGTATTCGGGCAGATATTTGCTGAACTTGACCCAGCGCTGCACTCCCGAACCTCCTGTCGGCGGCCAGTAATAGCTGATGATGAGAAGTCTGCGTTTATATTCCATACCAAGTCCAAAGTTAAGGATATTTTTGCTAATTTTGTTGTTCAACGAAAATCTTATGGCAAAGAGCGGAGAAGATACACCGTTACTGAAGCAATATTTCAGCATCAAGGCGCAGCACCCGGAGGCGTTGCTGCTGTATAGGGTAGGCGACTTTTATGAAACCTATTCCGATGATGCTTTGCTCGCAAGCAAGGTGCTCGGACTCGTGCTCACCCGCCGCTCAAACGGTGACAAGGGCAGCACGGAGATGGCCGGATTCCCCCACCATGCACTCGAGTCCTATCTCCAGAAAATAGTGCGCGCCGGATACAAGGTGGCGATATGCGACCAGCTCGAAGACCCTAACCTCGTGAAAACCAAGCTGGTGAAGCGTGGAGTCACGGAGATTCTCACCCCGGGCATAGCCTTCGGGGAGGGGATGTTGGAGAGCAGCGAACACAACTATCTCGCCGGCCTCAACTTCGACGGGCAGCAGTGCGGCGCAGCCTTTCTGGACGTATCCACGGGCACCTTCAAGGTGGCCCAGGGCAGCATCGAGTACATCACCACCCTGCTCTCTTCTTTCAGCCCGAAGGAGTTGGTGGTGGAAAGGGACGTATTCCGCACGGCCAAAGAGAAGTTTGCGGATTACTATGTGACCCCGCTCGACGAGTGGGCCTTCGTGCAGAGCTCGGCTGAGGAGAAGTTGCGGGGCCAGTTGAAAGTCAGCAGTCTCAAGGGATTTGCAATAGACCGGTATCCACTTGCTGTGTGCGCTGCCGGGGCCCTTGTGGCTTACCTGGAGCAGACTCAGCACAGCGGCCTCGGCAACATATGCTCCATATCGCGTATCGACGAGAACCGTTTCGTCTGGATGGACAGGTTCACCTTCCGCAATCTGGAGATTTTCCAGAGCAACGCCGGCAAGGACGGAGTCAGCCTGGTGGAGACGATTGACCGCTGCTGCTCGCCTATGGGTTCGCGATTGCTGCGCGAGTGGCTGGCAATGCCTCTGATGGAACCGTCGCGCCTCGAGGAGAGGTACGAGGTCGTGCAGCTGCTGCTCGACAATGCCGAGATGCGCGCCGAACTGCAGGACTGCATACGCGGGGTTGGCGACCTGGAACGCATCATTTCCAGAGCATCCACAGGCAAGATACTCCCGCGCGAAGTGCGCCAGCTTGGCCGCTCTCTCGAGCAGATGGAGCCTGTGAGCCGCCTGTGCAGCGGCACCGGAGTGGAGGCTCTCGACAAGATGGCCTCGGGCATGAAGGACACGGGAAAACTCAAGGAGCTCATCAAGTCTACCCTGGCGGAGGATGCGGCATCGATGTTAGGCAAGGGCGACGTGATTGCAGCCGGAGTCGATGCGCAGCTGGACGAGCTTAGGGAGATTTCCCGCGGCGGCAAGAACTTCCTGGCCAGGATGCAGGAGAGGGAGATAGAGCGCACAGGCATAAATTCCCTGAAAATAGGATACAACAACATTTTCGGATACTACATAGAAGTGCGCAACGCCGCGAAGGACAAGGTGCCGCAGGAGTGGATACGCAAGCAGACTCTTGTCAGCGCGGAGCGCTACATCACCCCCGAGCTTAAGGAATACGAGGAGCAGATACTCGGAGCGGAGGCGAAGATTTACGAAATCGAGAGCAGGCTGTTCTCCGAACTCATAGCCGCAATCCAGAAGTCGGTGCGCGACATACAGCAGAACTGCGGCATCATCTCCACGCTGGACGTGCTTCAGGGCTTCGCCCAGCAGGCGGAGGACAGGAACTACTGCCGCCCGGTGGTGGACAAGTCCTCAAGTCTGGAAATCATTGCCGGACGTCATCCCGTGATCGAAACCCTGATGGAAGCAGGGGAGGAATACGTGCCGAACGACATACGCCTGGACAGCAAGGGAGAGCAGATAATCATACTCACCGGCCCGAATATGGCAGGAAAATCCGCCCTTCTGCGCCAGACGGCGCTGATTGTGCTCCTTGCCCAGATAGGGTCCTTCGTCCCGGCACGCTCAGCCCGTTTCGGCTACTTCGACAAAATCTTCACCAGGGTAGGCGCCACCGACAACATCTCCCGGGGCGAATCCACCTTTATGGTGGAAATGCTGGAGACTTCCATGATCATGCACAACCTTTCCGCCCGTTCGCTGGTGCTGCTCGACGAAATCGGCCGGGGAACATCCACCTACGACGGAATGTCCATTGCACGCGCCCTGGTAGAGTACATCCACAATTCCGGAAAGGGAGCAAAGACGCTGTTCGCGACTCACTACCACGAGCTGAACGATCTCGAGCAGCAATATCCGCGCGTGAAAAACTACCACATAGCCATCAAGGAAGACGGCCACAACATCATCTTCCTGCGCAAGCTTGAACCTGGCGGAGTTGCCCACAGTTTCGGCATTCACGTCGCCCGCCTTGCCGGTATGCCGCACGAGGTGATAGATTCCGCCGAGCGCACCCTCCGCAATCTTGAACTCAGGGAGAAGCGCAGCCGCGACGCTGAGATTTCAGAGGACGGGAGCATGCAGCTGTCCATATTTCAGCTCGACGACCCAACTCTGTCGTCGCTGAAAGCCAAGCTGGAAAAAGCAGACCTCAACAATATGACTCCCCTCCAGGCCTTTGACCTCCTTCGGGAGATGAAGGCAGAGGTCGGGGCCTGAAACAATTTAACACCGCCGGCAGCCTGAAGTGATTTCAGGCCCGGCGAAGGCTCAGCCAAGGAAGTTGGTGATGAAAATCACCACCATGCCTATCGGGGCAACGTAGCGGAGGAGGAAGTAGAAAAGCGGGAAGACCCTGTTGTTGAAACGGAAACTTCCTGAGTTCGTGAACTCGTCCCTGACTTCGCTCTTTTTCATCACCCAGGCGGCGAATACCACGAAAAGCAGGCCTCCGAACATCATCAAGTAATTGGAAGTGAGCGCGTCGCAGAAATTGAAAATAGTCCGGCCGAAAATCTTCACCCCGCCCAAAACTCCGAAGGAGAGGGAGCACAGAGCCCCCAGGGTCCAAAGTCCGGCAAAGAGGAGCCATACCGCTTTCCTGCGCCCAAATCCTTTTTCTTCAACGAGATACGCAACTCCAACCTCATACATCGAGATGGCGGAGGTCAGGGCTGCAAAGCAGATTGTCACGAAGAAAAGTATGGCCACGACCGAACTCAGCACAGGTGTCACCTCACCCATTTTGGAGAAGATGAAAGGCAGGGTCTCGAATATGAGTCCCGGACCGGCGCCCGGCTCGATTCCGGCAGCGAAGACGGCGGGCATCACCGCGAAGCCGGCAATGAGGGCGAAGAGCAGGTCAAAGAAGGTGGTGCCCAGACCGGAGACGAGGATGTTCTCCTTCTTGTCTATATAAGAAGAATAAGTCAGCACCGTACCCACTCCGAGAGAAAGGGAGAAGAAGCTCTGGCCCACCGCAAATGCGATAGCGGAAGGAGTCATTTTGCTGAAGTCCGGCTTCACCATATAGCGCACACCCTCTTCCGCACCGTCAAGCGTGAGGGAATAAACCATAATTGCCACCACCAGCACGAAGAGCAGAGGCATAGTGATTTTGTTGAATCTTTCTATGCCTGATTTCACCCCTGCCATCACGATTAGCGCACAGAGCAGGAGGAAAATGCTGTGGAAGAGAAGCGGCAGCAGAGGAGAACTGATGAAGGAGGAAAACTCGGAAGACAGAATGGCGGCATCCTTGTGCAGGAAAGACCCGCACAACGAGCGGAAGAGATACTCGATCGACCATCCTCCCACCACGCTGTAGTACGACAATATGATTAGCGGCGACAGCACGGTCAGCAGCCCCAGCCAATGCCACTTGCTTCCTGGAGCCAGAGTGCGCATGGCACCGAAGGTGTTGCAGTGGGACCTCCTGCCTATCAAGGCCTCCGACATCATTATGGGAAGAGAAAGCAACACACTGGCAATCAAGTAAATGATTATGAATGCAGCGCCTCCGTACTGGCCGACCATATAAGGGAAGCGCCATATGTTTCCGAGACCGATGGCAGACCCGGCAAGGGCCATGATGGCAACTGCATTGCTGCCGAATTTTTCTCTTTGTGCCGCCATATCCTAAAGTATGAAATTGCTGATGAAAATGAGAACCACTGCCACCGGAGCCACCCACCTGATGAGGAAGTACACCACAGGGAAGAGTTTCTCAGCAGACTTCAGACTGCCGGAGTTGGTTATCTCGTCCCTGACGTCATCCTTCTTCATAACGAAGCCGACGAATATCACCACGAGCAGGGCCATCAGCAGCAGAAGTATATTTGAAGACATCCAGTCGAAACGGTCGAACACGGTGGAGTTCAAGGCGCAGAGCACTCCGGCGCCTCCACAGAGCACGAAAATCAACGCGCTCGCAAGAGGGCGCTTCATACCGAACTTCTCCACCAGATATGCCACTCCCACCTCCACCAGGGAGATGCAGGAGGTCATGGCAGCGACCACAACGGCGAGGAAGAAAATCACCGCCACAATCGTACTCATCACGGGAGCGCTGCCAGCTATAGAAGCAAAGACATAAGGCACGCTGCGGAAGATTAGTCCCGGACCGGCGCCAGGTTCAAGTCCGGATGCGAATACGGCCGGCATTATGGCAAAGCCGGCAAGTATGGCAAACAGCAGGTCGGAAACCGCAGTGCCGGCGCTGGAGGCGAGGATGTTTTCCTTCTTGCTCACATAGGAACCATAGGTGATGATGGCACCCATACCCAGCGAAAGGGAATAGAAGCTCTGGCCCATAGCGTAGGCAAAGGTGCGCGGTGTCAGTTCTCCCGGCTGAGGGCTCACCAGATACCTCACACCCTCCCCCGCTCCTGGGAGGCAGATGGAGTAGATTGCTATGGCCACTATGAGCACGAAGAGCACGGGAAGCGTAATCTTGCTGAACTTTTCTATGCCGGATTTCACCCCTCCGGCAACAACGACAACCGTCACGAGCAGAAACAGCAGATGCATCAGCACAGGTTCGGCTCCATTGGAGGCGAAAGTATCGAAAATCGCGCTGACTTCTTCGGGCGCAGTGGTGGAAAATGTCATTGCGCAGGACTTGAAGAGATAGTCCAGAGACCAGCCGCCGATGACGCTGTAGTAAGACGCTATCACCAGAGGAATCAATATGGGAAGGAAGCCCACAGCCTTCCAGAAGCGCCGCCCTCCGGACAGGCGGGAGAAGGCGGTGTTTGCATTGGTGCGGCTGCGCCTGCCTATCACCACCTCAGCCACGAATACCGGCAGAGAGATAAGCAGGGTTGCGATGATATACACAAGAATGAATACGGACCCTCCGTGCTCCCCGACCATATAGGGGAACCTCCAGATGTTGCCAAGGCCGATGGCAGAGCCGGCCATAGCAAAGATGACAGCCATACGGCTGCCGAAACTTTCGCGTTTTGCAGACATAGTCCTTTAGGAACGGTTATACACTAAAAACTCATATTCCAGCCCGCTCTCAGCATCCGTAAACAGCTCGGAACGGGTTTCCAGCTCCCATTGAACCGGATCGATTTCAGGGAAAAAGGCATCGGCATCCTCCACAGCCGTGTGCACACGGGTAAGGTACAGCTTGTCCACTGAGCCGATGAGCAGCTTATATACGGAAGCACCTCCGATGATGAAGCAGCGTTCCGCAGGGGCTGCGGCATTATATGCCTCCTCGATGCTCCTCACGACGCACACGCCCTCGCATATCGGACCGCGCGAGCTGAGGACGATGTTCTTGCGTCCAGGGAGGGGTCTGCGCAGGGATTCGAAGGTCGTCCTGCCCATAATCACCGGGCAGCCGAGAGTGACCTGCTTGAAGTATTTCAGGTCCCCGGAAATATGCCAGGGGAGATCTCCCCTGACACCTATCGCTCCATTGTCGGCCACGGCCGCTATCATACATTTCTCCATATTCGTCATACTGCCACAGGGGCCTTGATTGCAGGATACGGGTCGTAATCCTCCAGGGTGAAATCCTCGTACCTGAAGTCGAACACGCTCTTCACCTCCGGGTTGAGTCTCATCTTCGGGAGAGGACGCGGCTCGCGGGAGAGCTGCTCACGCACTTGCTCGAAGTGGTTGAGGTATATGTGCGTATCCCCGGTGGTGTGGATGAACTCTCCTGGCTGCAATCCGCAGCACTGCGCGATCATCATCGTGAGCAGGGCGTAGGATGCGATGTTGAACGGCACTCCCAGGAAAGTGTCCGCGCTGCGCTGGTAGAGCTGGCAGGACAATTTTCCGTCGGCAACATAGAACTGGAAGAGGCAGTGGCACGGAGGCAGCGCCATCTTATCCACCTCTCCCGGATTCCAGGCACACACCAGCATACGGCGTGAGTCCGGATTCCTGCGTATGGTGTCGATGACCTGCGAGAGCTGGTCTATGCTGCGTCCGTCCGGAGCCGGCCAGCTGCGCCACTGGTGGCCATACACCGGCCCAAGGTCACCGTTCTCGTCCGCCCATTCGTCCCAGATCGTGACTTTGTGGTCCTGGAGATACTTGACGTTCGTGTCGCCGCTGATGAACCACAGCAATTCGTAGATGATGGACTTCAGGTGCACCTTCTTGGTGGTGAGCAGGGGAAAGCCCTCGCTCAGGTCGAAGCGCATCTGATGCCCGAATATGCTTTTCGTGCCGACGCCGGTACGGTCGTGTTTGACCGTACCTTTGTCCATAATCTCTTGCAGAAGGTCGAGATACTGCCTCATATGCTAGTCCTTCACGCCGAAGGCGTAGATGATTGCCTCGTTGTACTGCTTGCCCGGCTCGAGCACGGTGCTCGGATAGTCGGCGTGGTTAGGGCTGTCCGGGAAATGCTGGGCTTCGAGGGCTACACCGCTGTAATCCACGTACTTGCGCCTGTTCTTGCCCGCAGGGCAGCCGGCGAGCCAGTTGCCTGTGTAAACCTGTATTCCCGGCTGGGTGGTATAAACCGTCAGGCTGCGCCCGCTGCTCAGGGAATACAGCTCGGCGGCTTTCTGTATCTGGCCAGGCTCATAGTTGTCGAGCAGCCAGCAGGCATCATATCCCTTGCCGTAGTTGAGCGCAGGGAAATCCTTGTGAAGATCCCTTCCCAGGGTCTTGGGCTTGCGGAAGTCCATAGGCGTAGCCGCCACCGGAGCCGGGTCGCCGAGAGGGATGAGGGTGCTGTCGGTAGGAAGGTATGCGGAGGATTCGAGCTTGAGATAGTGCCTCTTTATGAGTCCGCCGCAGTTGAGGTTGAAATATGCGTGATTGGTGAGGTTGATTATGGTCTTCGCGTCGGACTTCGCGCTGAAAGTAATCCTGAGCTCGTTCTCCTCGCTCCAGGCGTAACGGATGACCACGGTCAGATTGCCGGGATATCCCATCTCTCCGTCAGCGGACACATACTTGAACTCCACCATACCCTTGTGCTTGCGGGACTCCCATACCTTGTTCTGGAAACCCTCCGGACCGCCGTGGAGGTGGTTCGGACCATTGTTGATCGGGAGACTGTACTCCACCCCGTCCAGGCTGAACCTGCCTGCCGCGATGCGGTTGGCGTACCTTCCCGGGCACTTGCCCAGACAAGGACCGTCAGCAAAGTAATTCTCCGCCTTGCCGTATCCGAGCACCACGTCGCCCAGCTTGCCGTTCTTGTCGGGAACGTTCGCGCCCACTATGGCTGCGCCTATGTTGCAGAGCGTCACGGATGCGCCTGAAGCATTGGTCATCACAAACTTGTAAACCGGTGTTCCGTCGGCCGTCCTGGCCCAGATTCTTCTCTTGATATCAGTCATATTAGTGCGGTTTTATTGATTCAAAACTACATTGTCCATATATTCCAGGACCCTCTCCACCGGGGCATCCTTCATTATCACACGCCTTTCTCCGTCCAGCAGATATAGGGAAGGTATGGCTCTGACATAGTACAGTTCACCCCCGTTTATCAGGCCTTTGGAATCATAGCCGTTGAGCCAGTTGCGGGGATATTCGGCTTCGTGGCTCTTCCACAGTTCCAGGTCTTCGTCTATATAGACATTCACCACCGCCAGCTTTCCCGAGGCGATCATAGGGTCGATGTAGGCTCTGGAGCCGAGCATATCTATGATTTCCTGGCAGGAATGGCAGCCCGGGTTGCTGAAAAAGAGCATGATATGGTCTGCCTTGATTCCGCTGAGACGGTGCTTGCGCCCGCGTATGTCTGTGATTTCAAAGTCCGGGACCTGGCTTCCGTAAGGATTGAGACTGCATTTCTCAAGCTGGAAACGATAAGCCCGCTTCTTCTCCGCTGACGTGAGTCCGCTCTCCACAAGTCCCTTGACGAAAGGCAGATAGAGGTCCTCGCTGCGCAGCGGGGAGTTGGGATCATAGAGGTATTTGTCCACCAGCGAGGTGAGCGTTTCATAATTTGCCCTGCAGGTGGCGGAGTCGCGAAGGCAGCTCTTCGTGATGTCGGAAAAGAACTTGGCTATATGTTTCTGGGCCGCAGGCACGGGCTGGAGGTGCATGATGCTGCAATAGGCTGACACGTTCTGCTCCACCTCTTCCAGGCTCACCCCGAGCACATGAGCCGAGTCTGTGCGGCCGTTTCCGGAGAGGAAAGCGTCCCACCAATGCTCGGACATATATTCCAGTTTCATCGCAGGGTCGCCGATCATTGCAGGTATCTCCAGGACGGGAAAGGTCCTGAGTTCGGAGACGGAAGCGCTCTTATCCGTCCTGCGGGAGCAGGCCGGGACAAGAAGCAGGATCAGCAGCGATACGAGCAAAGATTTTGACACTAATCTTTTCACAAGCAGTAAAGTTAAGAATATTTTCTGTAGTTTTGTGCAATATGAAATTGAAAGTCCATATTTTGACCCTTATGCTGCTAGTCTTCAGCGTCCGGGCAAGCGCACAGTTCTATACAAGCGGGAGCGACTCCCCCGCAGTGAAATGGTTCCACTTCAAGACGGAGCACTACGACATCATCTACCCCGAGGGACAGGATTCCCTTGCGCTGGTGTATGCCCGCAATCTCGAGAAGCTGAATCCTCAGACGAAGCGGCAGGTCCCGGTGATACTCAGGAACAGGGTCTCATACTCCAACGGAATGGTGGTGCTTCCGCCTTTGAGGATGGAATTGCAAACCGTACCCGATGCTTACGACCCTCTTCCTATGCCTTGGCAGGAGCACCTTATCCTCCACGAAGGCAGGCACCTTGAGCAGATGCTGTGCATAAAGGACAAAAGCCCGTGGAAACAGCTGCACTACCTGCTGGGCGGCTTGAGCGACGGGGCAGGAGTAGGCGTGGAAGCGGAATCCTGCCTCTACGAGGGGGATGCCGTGCTCGCGGAGACCGTGGGCAGCCTTTCCGGACGCGGCAGGAGCGCGGATTTCCTGGAATATTACAGGGCAAGTTTCGGGGAGGGCGATATGCGCAACTACTTCCGCTGGCGCTACGGATCCCTGAACAGATACACCCCGGATTACTACCGCGCAGGATACGTGGCAATGGCGGGATCGCCGGGACGCTTCGTATCGCTTCCGGGACGCAAATTCAAGAAGGCGTTTGCGCAGAGCTGCGATTCCCTCGCGAGCTTCTGGAAGAAGGATGACGAGTCCAGAGCACCTTTCCTCAAGGGGGAGCAATTGGTCGGGACCCCGAAATACTACAACGAATACAAGGGCCTGCAATACAGTTTTGGGAGCATTTACGCCATAAAACGCGGGCTCACGGAAGCCGGCAGCATCGTGCGCATCGATTCCCTGGGGGAGCATAGGCTCGCAACGATTTCCTCCAGCTCTTCGCGCCTGAGACTGTCCCCGGACGGATGCAGGATATTCTGGAGCGAGTACGTACCCGACGCACGCTGGGAGTACCTCTCATATTCGGACATATTCACCCTGGACGGGAATTGCCGCCGCCAGCGTCTCACCCGCGGCCAGCGCTACTACAACCCCGCCGTTTCCCCTGACGGCGAACTGCTCTCCGTGAGCAGCTATTCGGAGGACGGGCGCAGCAGCGTGGTGCTGCTCGATTCCAGGGACGGAAGCGTGGTGGAGACCATCCCCGCGCCGGACGGAATGCAGATAGTGGAGACCGCATGGGCTCAGGGCAGACTCTACGCCAGCGCCATTACGGAAGAGGGCGCATCCATCGTGGAAGTGGGTCCGTTCACCCATATTACCCTCCCGGAGCCGGCCAAAATCAAGGACCTCTCCAGCCACGGGGACAGGCTCTTCTTTGCAAGCGATCGCAGCGGGGTAAACGAGCTCTATGAACTGAACCCCTCTGACGGGGAAATGCTCCAGCGCAGCGTGACCCGCTACGGCGCTTCTGAGTTCTGCTTCGCTCCCGGCCGCCTCATATACTCCCGCCCCGAGACAGGGGGCAGGCTTCCGTATGCGCTGGACCTCGATTCGCTGGTAAGCCGCCCTGTGCGCGCGGGAGAACTCGCCGACTGGCCGCTTGCCGGTGCCGCCCCGAGGGAAAGGGTTCTCGCCCGGACACCGACAGACGGAATGCAGTCTCCGAAACCTGAGCGCTACCGCCAGTTCCCTATACTCCCCCACTCGTGGCTCCCGTTCTTCCTGAGCTATGATGCCGTGGATGAACTCAGCAGCTTCGACTTCGCCGGCAATATGGGTCTGGGCGCCACCGCATTCTTCCAGAACAGTCTGGGTAACCTGTACGGCTCCGTGGCAGGAAAGGCGCTGTTGGACGAAAACGACATATGGAGGGGATACGGGGAAATCAATCTCGTCAGCACGGCTCTCTACCCGGTAATAGAGGCAAAGTTCGGCATCAACGACAGGAACAACCTGCGCTACCTGCTGGAAATCAATCAGAACGAAGGGAAAATCACTTATGGCTACGATTCCGCTACTCACTGGAACCTGTACCTGCGCAGCTATATTCCGTTCAACTTCTCCCGCGGAAGCAGGACGGCGAGCGTGGTGCCGAGCATCAGCCTGAGGGTGACCAACGACATACTCGAGTTCAGAGGGGACACTTACAACTTCTTCACCAGTGCCGGCGCATCCGTACGTGCATACATAGGCGAAACCACGCCTGCATCGCGCATTTATCCGAGATGGGGTGCAGGTGCCGAGATCGGGGGAAGGCTGTACCCGTTCGCATACAAATTCGTGCGCCCGGCGCTGTATGCCGGAATTTACGGCTACATCCCGGGCTTAGGGAGAAAGGACGGCTTCCGACTGCGCGCCGTGGGTGAGACTTCGCCGAAGAGCGGTCTGTTCGCTTTCCCGCTTGCGGACGTGGTGCCTCGCGGCTTCGAGAGCAGTATCGGCAGCACTGTCGCTTCCTTCAGCAACAAGGCCATGTTCAGCATTGACTACGCCCTGCCTTTCGCCGCCCTGGACTGGAGTTTCCTCTCCCCTGTAGCCTATATCAAGAATCTGGAATTCAGCCCGCACGCAGACTTCGCCTTCTATAGTGGGAACAGTGGCACCGGCACCCTGCTGAGCGCGACTCGCGTATCGGTCTGGACTACAACTTATTGAGCGGCTCGTTGCTCCAGTATGTGGAAACATCGAACCGCCACGTTATATCTCTGGTATTCACCAGTTCCTTCTAAACTCCGCTGAATGAGCTGAAGCCGCCGTCGACCGGAAGGCTTTCCACCACAGACCAACGCCAAGTTTTTCCATAATGTTATTTTGCAATTTCAGCAAATATACCACTTTTTTCTTACTAATTTATTTTTGTTATCTTTGCCAAGTTTAGAAGTGGTATATCTAATAACAAAGACATGTCTAAAACCAAAATTAACTGGTCAAAACTCTGGAAGACAGAGGATTGGCTTGCAGTATGGATTGGATTTATCGTCATCGCAATAGCAAGTGTGGCGGTGCTTACGGGGGCATTCGACTTTTCCGCCCTCAAATTCTCCACCTGGTCCTGGGGTGAAAAGGCTGCCCCTGAGAACGCTTCTCTCGGTGCCCAGCTGGCAAGTGGTGCGTTCTGGATAAAGTTGCTCAAGACCGTCGTCGTCCTCGGCATACTCTTCACCGCCGGCGCCAAACTCCTCGGAGAAAAGGTCAAGAAGTATATTCCGGCATTCATGGGACTCTTCGTGCTTGCCGTTGTCGTGCGTCTGATAAGCGCCGAGTTTACCCTCAACCGCTACCTCGAGTGGGCTTTCTGGGCTCTCATCGTGGGCCTGCTGGTATCCAACACCGTCGGTGTTCCTGCCTGGCTGAGGCCTGCCATCAAGACTGAATTCTACATCAAGTCCGGTCTGGTAATCATGGGATTCTCGGTGCTCTTCTCCAACATTGCCAAGTTCGGCCTTTACGGCCTCGGCATAGCCTGGCTCGTGACCCCTATCGTGATCATATTCATGTGGTGGCTGGGCACCAAGGTCTTCAAGATTGACAACAAGCCTCTAGTCATCACCCTGGCATCCGCCACAAGCGTATGCGGTACTTCTGCCGCCATCGCCACCGGTGCCGCGTCCGGCTGCAAGAAGACTGACCTCACAATGGCCGTGTCCATCTCAATCATCTTCACCGTGCTGATGATGGTCTTCGAGCCTATCATCATCCGCGCTACCGGAATGACCCCGCTTATGGGAGGTGCGCTGATCGGTGGCACCGTGGACAGCACCGGAGCCGTTGTGGTTGCAGGTACTGCCCTGGGCGCTGAAGCGCAGACCGCAGCCGTGCTCGTGAAGTCCATCCAGAACATACTCATAGGCTTCATCGCCTTCTTCGTCGCAGTCTTCTTCGCTACCAGGGTGGACAAGACCGGATCCACGAAGGTGGGCGCCAGCGAAATATGGACCCGCTTCCCTAAGTTCATCATCGGTTTCTTCGCTGCCTCATTGGTGGCTTCTTTCCTGATCCAGCCGGTGTTCGGCGCTGACCAGGTATCCGCCATCAACAAGGTGCTCGACCAGTACAAGAACTGGGCATTCGTGCTTGCGTTCGTAAGCATTGGCCTGGACACCAACTTCAAGGACATCATCAAGCAGATGCAGGGCGGCAAGGTGCTCTGGCTCTACGTAATAGGACAGGTATTCAACATCGTGCTCACCTTTGCGGTGGTATGGCTGCTGCTGTCCGGCAAGATCTTCCCTATCCCAGTCCTCGACTAAGGTGACGGGAGGAAAGAACAGAATACTCAAACTGGTCACCCTGATTTTCGGGGTGGCCGTTTTGATTTGTGTACTTTGGATAATGATTTCCGGCGCGGGTCTGCAGGAAAGCCTGGATTTCGGGGCCGGGGCATATTACTATGCCGACATCCCGGAATTCCAGAAATACCTCGCCTGGGACGCCTTCAAGGAAGGGCTGCCGTACTGGGTGTACGTCGTTCTGTTCCTTGTCTGGGGCGCCCTGATGTACCTGCTTTGGATTTGGATAGATAAGAGAAAATAGACTATGGCAGCACTTGAAATCACGCAGAAATGCCGCTCTTGCGGCGAAAATCACAGCTTCAGCTTCAACGGCATCATCAACGTGGCCGGGAATCCCGAGTTGCGGGAAAGGGTCGCAAGCGGAGACTACTTCACCTGGGAGTGTCCCTGCTGCGGAGCCAGGAACCTGGTCGCAGGCCAGACCTGCCTTTACCACGATGCCGAGGAGAAGCTCATCATAGTCCTTGCGCCTGCCGGATTGAAGATGGAGCAGCTTCCCCAGGGATACACCTGCAGGCTCGTGGACAGCGTGGGACAGTTGATGGAGAAAGTCAAGATATTCTCGGCGGGGCTGGATGACGTGATCGTCGAGTTGTGCAAATACATCACCCGCGGCGAGCTCAAGAAGGATGTGGACCTCAAGTTC
>SFJB01000133.1 GCA_004555145.1 Bacteroidales bacterium
AATCGAAGCTCCCGTGCAGATGAGCAAGAATTTCCAGAAACTCTGCCGCGAATGTGGCACCGAAATCGTGCGCTCCTACCACAATTTCGAGGAAACTCCGACAGACGAAGTGCTGCAAATGGCGCTGGCACGCTGCTTCCGCTACGGAGCAGACATTGCAAAAATAGTCACCACCTGCCACGATGCATCCGACGCCGCCCGCATAGAATCTATGTATTCCATTGTCCTTGAGGACATTCCTTCCCTGGAAGGCAGGCTTATCGCATTTGGAATGGGCGAGGCGGGAAGGAGCAGCAGATTGGAATGTCTCAAACGGGGAGCCCCATTCAGCTACGCCGCGTTGAGCGAAAGCGAAGCCACAGCCCCGGGGCAGTACAGCCGCGACGAAATGTACGGAAAAGTGTATGGAGAACTCAAACCCTACGTCAAGGAGGGCATCACAATGCCGGCATCCAAAAGCTTTGCTCAGCGTGCAATCCTGGCGGCAGCCCTAGCTGACGGCGTATCCACCCTGAGCGGATACAGTCCTTGCGGGGACTCCGAAGCGGCAATCAGACTGGCAGAAAGCCTGGGCGCGAAGCTCAGCAAGGAAGGCAGGACACTCACCATAAAAGGAATAGCCGCAGGCAGCGGCAAACTCGGGCTGGACAGAATCTCCAGCGGAGAATCAGGGCTGCTCACCCGTCTGAGCATACCGGTACTCTCGGCAATCAACGGCAAGGATTTCGTCATAGAGGGAGAGGGCACGCTGCTGCGCCGTCCACTGAAATTGGCGGCCGACATTATGGCTTCATTCGGAGTTCTGGTGTCCAACGCCGACAAACGTGAGAGCAAGGAGGTATTCATACCGGCCGAAGTCAAGGGTGAACTCATTGCAGGCAACGCCGACGTCCCGGGCAGCGGCGGTTCGCAGCTGATTTCCGGTCTGCTGATGGCCCTTCCTCTGTGCGATAAGGATTCCAGGCTGTACGTCAGCGAGCCGCGCAGCATTCCATATATGTACATAACCCTCGACGTACTCAAACATTTCGGGGTACGCACCCGCAGCGAGATGGAGGGCGACGCAGAGCTGCTGGAGGCAGACGACTGGTCGGCTTGCAGCGCCATCGACTTCAAGGTCAGAGGCGGGCAGCGCTACCGTGCCGCAGACTTTGCAATCGAGGGCGACTGGAGCGCTGCTGCGAACTTCCTTGTTGCAGGAGCAATTTTCGGATCCGTGGAAATTGACGGGCTCGACTGCAAATCGCTCCAGGCAGACATCACCATACTCGACATTCTCGTGGAAGCGGGGGCGATGGTATCCCAGCTCGAGGACGGTGGCGTATGCGTGCGCAAGGCTCCGCTCGAAGCTTTCGTGCAGGATTTGAACAATGCCCCGGACCTCTTCCCTATCACCGCCGTGCTGGCCGCGTTCTGCGCAGGCGAGAGCAGGATTGCCGGAGTGGGCAGGCTCGCCTCCAAGGAGTCGGACCGCGCCGCCGCAATACTGGAAATGCTCACTCATATGGGAGTGGAAGCCAGGATAGAGGGCGACGAGATGTTCATCTGCGGCCAAAGCCTGGCTTCGCGTCTTCTCAGCGGCCGCCTGCTCGAAGGTGGGGAATACAGCTCCCACCACGATCACCGTATGGTGATGGCACTGAAAGTGGCCTCGCTCGCAGCAAAAAGCCCCATCGTCATTGACGATGAGGCCTGTGTGGAAAAGTCCTTCCCGGACTTCATTCAGACTTTCTCATAAGTCGGGAACTGAAGAATCCATCCCCGGGAGCGTACCTATCTGTGGACGACGGCTCGGTGTGACAAGCACAGGCTTGTTGTTTTCGTCGTGGGTAGGCATACCGTAGCGGTCGGACAGCATACTTTTCGTGCGAAGTGTATCGATAGGGATGCCTACAGGCCTGACCCCCTCAGGCAGAGGCTTCTGAGAGAAGGTTTGGAAATAGCCTACACAAGCATCTCTCCACCATTCGGCGTCATTTTTCTGTATGTCGAGTTTCTTGGCAACCTCAGAGAATATAGCCTTGCTCACATAAGGTTCCAGTCCTGCCCAGGTCTTTTGATACTCCTCCACCTGGGATATGCCGGCATCATAGTGCAGGCATATCTCGTCCCAGAGTTCCTTTCCTGAAGACAGTTTGTAGTCCCAAGGAAGGTGGTGGAACCAGAGGAGAAGATTCTCAGGACAGCTTTCAAGCGAGTTGAACCTGGAGGCAAGAGGCTCGTTGTACTGGTCCACGTTGCCTGAGCCGCTGCGGGTACGGTCGAATCCGACTCCGTCAGGCCCTGCCTTATGATAATATACGCAAGACCAGTCAGGTCTGATACTCCTCTCCCAAGGTCCGGGTCCATAGTGGGAACCGGCAAAGATATGGTGGAAACCCAAAGGCATTGAATAGTTTACGGCTGTCTCGCGGGAAGTCATCAAAATATCCTTGACAGGCTCAACGAACTTCCTCACGAAAGCTTTTTCGCCCATTCCTTCAGGCTTGTTGAAAGTCTGGCGCACCCACTCGCCGGCAATCTGTTCTGCATCAAGCTCAGGATTCCAGGCAAGACGGCCGAAGGCATACCAGTTTGACTGGGCAAAGATGTAGCCGCAGAAATTGAAGTCCTGTCCCGTGTTGGCTACGCCGGCAATGGCCTTGACATTCCTTGCAACCGTGGATCCTTCACCGTCCCTGTAGGTATCGCTGTCAAGACACTCCTCCCAGGTGGTGCCGTGATATACGAGATGATTGGAGAAGCCCAGATATTCCTGGGTAATCTGGAATTCAACCATCATTGCGGTCTTACTGAGCTGACCGAACAGCGGGCTGAAAGGTTCGCGCGGCTGGAAGTCCACAGGTCCGTTCTTGATCTGCACTATCACGTTGTCCGCGAACTCCCCGTCGAGCGGTTTAAACTCCTCGACGGCCTGGTTTGCCCTGTCGGGGCTGGTAGGGCTATATACAAATGCTCTCCACATCACTATGCCACCGTATGGTTTCAGGGCTTCCGCAAGCATATTCGCTCCGTCAGCGTGGGTGCGTCCGTAATCCTGAGGGCCTGCCTGACCTTCGGAATTCGCCTTTACAAGGAAGCCGCCGAAATCAGGGATTGCAGCGTAGATTTCTGCCGCCTTGTCCTTCCACCACTGACGCACCTTCGGGTCGAGAGGGTCTCCCGATTTGAGCCCGCTCAAAGCTATTGGACTGGTCCATTTGATTGAGACATAGGTCTTTATGCCGTACTCCCGGAGTATGTCGGCAATCTTTGCCACACGGGCAATATGCTCGGCATCGAGCATAAGAGGGTTGGAATTCACATTATTCAGGACAGAACCGTTGATTCCTACGGAGGCGCAGAGCCGGCCGTAGTGACGGATTCTCTCCACAGGGATGTCCTCGGCTGTCCATTCCCACATCGAAAGTCCAGCATAGCCCCTTTCCACCGTGTCGTCGAGATTGTCCCAGTGGTTGAGTATGCGCAAGTCGTAGTAAGGTTTCTCCCTGAGGTCGATACCCTTGCCTGCCTGCCCGAGCACTTCCGCCCTCTGCAGCGCGTAGATTCCATATCTGACACCTGCATCTGAACCGCCGTCTACATACCTTGCCCCGTCCTTGTCATATATATGGAACTCCTCCTTCCCGAGAGAAGGGTCGACATTTGTGCGGACCGAAGCCAGCACTTCTTCATAACTGCGTCCGTTTGCCAGCCATAATTCACTTCCATCCTGATTGCTTACAAGCGGTTCGCTGCATGCCGCCAGTGCGAGGACAATCGCTCCGAGAATAGTTATCTTTTTCATATTGTACATAAGTTAGTCTTCTTACAAATATACAATATTATTCTCACACCATCCAATATATCAACTATGCATAGGCGTG
>SFJB01000018.1 GCA_004555145.1 Bacteroidales bacterium
CTATGCGTAAGGTAGCCCGTGTGCGCCTTTCCAATGCAAAAGAGGTCAATGCCTACATTCCTGGCGAGGGACACAACCTGCAGGAGCACTCAATCGTGCTCGTTCGCGGTGGTCGTGTTAAGGACCTCCCAGGTGTACGTTACCACATCCTTAGAGGAGCTTTGGATACAGCCGGTGTTGAAGGACGTACTCAGTCACGCTCCCTTTACGGCGCCAAGAGGCCAAAGTAATTGCCTGAAGGATGGTTTTAATTTTTTAACAGTTATTATCAATGAGAAAAGCAAAGCCTAAGAAGAGGATTCTACTTCCTGATCCTAAGTTTCACGACACACAGGTTACCCGTTTCGTGAACAATCTTATGTTGCAGGGGAAGAAGAGTATCGCGTATTCTATTTTTTACGATGCCATTGATATGGTAGGCGAGAAGATGAAAGATTCCGACAAGGCTCCATTGGATATATGGAGGAAGGCTCTCGAGAACGTTACCCCTCAGATTGAGGTGAAGTCACGTCGTATCGGTGGTGCCAACTTCCAGGTGCCTACTGAGTTGCGCCCGGAGAGGAAGATTTCGCTTTCTATGAAGAATATGATCAACTTCGCCCGCAAGCGTTCCGGCCACTCAATGGCAGAGAAACTTTGTGCCGAGATTATCGCGGCATACAATAATGAAGGTGGCGCATTCAAGCGCAAGGAGGATATGCACAAGATGGCAGAGGCCAACAAGGCATTCGCCCACTTCAGGTTTTAGTTGATTTTGACAGATGGCAAAAAGAGATCTTAAGTACACGAGAAACATCGGCATCATGGCTCACATCGATGCCGGTAAGACTACGACTTCCGAGCGAATTCTTTACTACACCGGAAAAACACACAAGATCGGTGAGGTTCACGAGGGTGCCGCCACTATGGACTGGATGGTCCAGGAGCAGGAGAGAGGTATCACCATTACTTCTGCCGCTACCACAGCGTTCTGGCACTACAATGGAGACACTTACCAGATTAACTTGATCGACACTCCGGGCCACGTGGATTTCACTGTGGAGGTTGAGCGTTCGCTCCGTGTTCTGGACGGTACCGTTGCTACTTTCTGTGCGGTAGGCCGCGTGCAGCCTCAGTCTGAGACTGTATGGCGTCAGGCCGACAAGTACAGGGTGCCGAAGATTGCATATGTGAACAAGATGGACCGCGTGGGAGCAGACTTCCTCGCTTGCGTTGAGGAAATCAAGACCAAGCTCGGTGCCACCGCAGTTCCAATCTGTCTCCCTATCGGCTCAGAAGAAAAGTTCAGGGGTATCATTGACCTTATCGCCAAGAAGGCTATAGTATATCACACCGGTGAGGATCTCGTAAACTACGAGATTCAGGATATCCCGGAGGATATGGCCGACCAGGTTGCACTCTGGAGGGATAAACTCGTAGAGGCTGCCGCAGAGTGCGATGAAAACCTTATGGACAAATATTTCGAGGATCCTGAGTCCATTACCGACGACGAGATTATCGCAGCTATCCGCAAGGGTACCATCGCAATGCAGATCGTTCCTGCATGCTGCGGTTCTTCCTTCAAGAACAAGGGCGTACAGTTCCTTCTCGATGCGGTAATGAGATATCTCCCTTCACCTCTTGACATCGGTGACACCAAGGCAACCGACCTCAACACCGACAAGGAGGTTGATCTCATGCCTTCTGCAAGCGAGCCATTCTGCGGACTTGTGTTCAAGATTGCCACCGATCCATTCGTCGGCCGCCTTGCTTATATCAGGGCATATTCAGGACATCTCGATGCAGGCTCTTACGTGCTCAACACCCGTTCTGGCAAGAAGGAAAGAGTCGCACGTCTTTACCAGATGCACTCAAACCACCAGAATCCTATCGAGTTCGTAGAGGCAGGTGACATCTGTGCAGCTGTAGGTTTCAAGGATCTCCGCACCGGTGATACCATTTGCGCTGAAGGATACAATTTCTCCCTTGAGTCAATGGAATTCCCTGATCCGGTTATCGGAATTGCTGTGGAGCCTAAGACCCAGAAGGATCTTGACAAACTCGGAATCGCTCTTGCCAAGCTCGCAGAGGAGGATCCTACCTTCACAGTGAAATCAGACCATGAAACCGGTCAGACCGTTATCAGCGGTATGGGTGAGCTTCACCTTGACATCATCGTTGACCGTCTCCGCAGAGAGTTCGGCGTAGAGATCAATCAGGGTGCTCCACAGGTTAACTATAAGGAAGCTATTACCGGCACCACCCAGCACCGTGAGGTGTTCAAGAAACAGACCGGTGGTCGTGGTAAGTTCGCCGACATCATCGTCGAGATCGGACCTGCTGACGAAGGCGTTACCGGACTCCAGTTCGACAATCAGGTCAAGGGCGGAAACGTTCCTAAGGAGTTTGTTCCTTGCGTGCAGAAGGGCTTCGAGTCTGCAATGGCCAACGGTGTTCTTGCAGGCTATGAGGTTCAGTCTCTCAAGGTGACCCTGCTTGATGGTTCTTACCATCCGGTAGACTCCGACCAGCTCTCATTCGAGCTCGCAGCGCGTATGGCTTTCCGTCACGCCTGCCCTAAGTGCAAGCCTGTCCTTCTCGAGCCTATTATGAATCTTGAAGTAGTTACTCCGGAAGATTATATGGGTGAGATTGTAGGTGACCTTAACCGTCGTCGCGGACAGATTGTCGCTATGGACTCTACAGCTAACGGAGCCCGTGTCGTTAAGGCCTTCGTTCCGCTTTCAGAGCAGTTCGGTTATGTGACTGTGCTCAGAACCCTGTCTTCAGGTCGTGCAACAAGCACTATGTCATTCGACCACTACGCTGAGGTTCCTGCCGCAATGGCTAAGGATATCATCGAGAAGAGCGGATATAAAGCTTCTGATGACGAATAATTAACAGAATAAAAGAATTCATCAATATGAGTCAGAAAATTAGAATTAAACTCAAGTCTTTCGATCATATGCTTGTGGACAAGTCCGTGGCTAAGATCGTTGAGACAGTGAAGTCTACCGGTGCGAAGGTGAATGGTCCAATTCCTCTTCCTACCAATAAGAAGATCTTCACGGTAAACCGCTCCACCTTCGTGAACAAGAAGGCTCGCGAGCAGTTTGAGCTCGATTCATACCGCAGACTTCTCGATATCGAAGAGTCCAACGCAAAGACCGTTGACGCTCTTATGAAGCTCGAGTTGCCTTCAGGTGTTGAGGTAGAGATCAAAGTCTGATATCGGGCGGTATCAAGACCGCCCAGAAAGGTCCCTTAGCTCAGTTGGTTAGAGCACCTGACTCATAATCAGGGAGTCGCAGGATCATGCCCTGCAGGGACCACACAAATAAGCCACTTACGAAGTTTCGTAAGTGGCTTATTTAGTTGCGATTACCCTTCCGGGATTATTTGTCGAAGCTGATGGCGCTAACTTTGCGGCTTGAGCCCTTCACGTCTGCGTCAGCACTCAGTCTGATATCGCGGGATGAAGAACCTACAAGGAACTTGTAGCTGCCTTCTTCCACTACCCAGGCATTTGCGGCTTCGTCGAAGGAGGCGAGATCGCTGTTGCTGAGTTTCAGACTGACGGTCTGACTCTCACCCGGCTTCAATTCAGCTGTTTTAGCGAAGGCCTTGAGTTCCTTGGCAGGCTTGTCAAGCTTTGAAGCAGGAGCTGCCACATAGAGCTGAACCACCTCTTTGCCGGCTACTGAGCCGACATTCTTCACGTCCACGCTTACAATGGTCTCTCCCTTGCCTGCCTTCACTACAGGATTGCTGTATTCGAAGCTGGTGTATGAGAGTCCGTAGCCGAATGGATAGGATACTTCCATTTCCTGCTTGTCGAACCAGCGGTAACCAACATAGATGCCTTCTTCGTACTCGGTATAGTCAACGTTTCTCTGAGCTTCTCCGCTCTCCTTTCCGAACATTCCGAATTCAAGATCGATAGGGAAGTTCTTGGAAGAAGCGTGGTCGCTGTAGTTGACCGGGAAGGTCATAGAAAGCTTTCCTGAAGGGTTGGCTGCGCCTCTGAGCACGTCAGTAACGCTATTTCCGCCCTCCTGACCTGCCTGCCAGGCGCAGAGCACCGCATCAGGGAGATTCTTCCAGGAAGCAGTCTCAATGACTCCGCCGATGTTAAGGAGGACCACAACCTTCTTGCCTGCGGCGTGGAAGGCATCGCAGACACCCTTTATGAGTCCGTACTCGTTTGCACTAAGGGAGAAGTCGGAGATTTTCCTGTCAAGGAACTCGCCGGAAGTGCGTCCTATGGTGATAATGGCTACATCGTTTGAGGCTACGCTGCGGGCAAGTGTCTTTGCGTCCGGGATGAATTCGCCAGGGCGCTGCTGAGGACCAAATACCGCAGCAGGATCATTGCTGGTGGATTTGTTGAGCTTGGCTGTCTCTTCCTCAATGTAGGTCTGATAGCGCTTTGCAAGTGTCTGGTCAGCCACATAGCCTGCATTGGAGAGTCCGTCAAGCAGGGATACGGTGTATGCGCGGTTCACGTTACCGGAACCGGTACCGCCGGCAATGAAGTCATAAGAGGTGGTGCCGAAAAGGGCCACGTTCTTGATTCCGGCTGCGAGCGGAAGCACTCCGTTGTTCTCAAGAAGCACCATACCCTCGACAGCGGACTGCCTGGTTACTTCGGCGTGAGCCTTGAGATCCGGTTTGTTGCTGTATTCATATCCTTTGAAGCGAGGAGACCTGAGTATGAGCTCAAGCACTCTCTTGACATTCCTGTCAAGCACCTTCTCGGAAAGACGTCCTTCCTTGACTCCGTTCACTATATCATCGAACTGGCCTGCGCGTCCCGGCTGGAGCATATCGTTGCCTGCTTCCATCTGGGCCACGGCGTCCTGTCCTCCGAACCAGTCGGTCATCACCATACCCTTGAAGCCCCATTCGTCGCGGAGCATCGTGGTCTGGAGATCCTTGCTCTCGGAAGTATAGACTCCGTTCACGTGGTTGTAAGAAGACATAACCGTCCAAGGCTGAGACTCCTTGACAGCGATTTCGAAGCCCTTGAGGTAGATCTCACGCAGGGCGCGAGGACTGACTCTGGCATCGTTCTTCATACGGTTGGTCTCCTGGTTGTTGACTGCATAATGTTTGATGGAGGTGCCGACACCGTTTTTCTGTATACCTCTTACATATGCGGCGGCAATTTTTCCGCTCACGAGCGGATCCTCGGAGTAGTATTCAAAGTTGCGGCCGCAGAGCGGGTTACGGTGAATGTTGAGGGCAGGTGCAAGCAGCACGTCTGCGCCATACTCCAGTACCTCCTCTCCGATAGAGTTGCCCACGCTCTCCACGAGCTCTGTGTTCCAGGTGGATGCGAGCAGGGTACCGATAGGGAAGTGGGTGCAATAGTAGGTGTTGGTATCACCTTCCCTGAGAGGGTCAATACGCAGGCCGGCAGGTCCGTCAGCGAGGACAATTGCAGGTATGCCAAGACGCGGAATAGGGTAGGTGGTGCCGGCAGCGCCGGGAACGAGATTGCGGGTTGCACCGATTACAGGTGCATCACCGTCGAATCCTGCCATTCCGGTGCCTATCACCAGATGGGCCTTTTCCTCAAGTGTCATCGCAGCAATCACCTTGTCCAGGGATGCTTCTCCGAGTTGCGGATCACCCTTAGGCCCGCAGGAAACTAGCAGGGCAGCGGCAGATGTCAAAATCAGTAATTTTTTCATTTGAAATTATTTAAAAAGTAATGGAACGAATTCGGTGAGGTAGATTCTCCAGTTGCGCCAGATGTGTCCGCCATCGGTCTCCATATACTGGAACGGGAAACCTGCCTCGCTGAGCTGATTCCTGAAGTCGGCGTTAGCCTTGTAGAGGAAGTCGGTGTCTCCGCAGCCGATCCAGAGGAGGGCCGGTTTCTTGCTGAAGTAGGTGGCAAGCTTGGCGTCGAAATTCTCATACATAGGGCTGGGCTGCTGGTTGCTTACACCTATGGCAGAAGAGAACATGCCTGAGTAGTTGAACATGTCAGGGTAGTTCACGCTGATCTGCAGGGTGTGGAAACCGCCCATGGAAAGTCCGCAGATGGCTCTGCTCTGCTTCTTGGCGATGGTCTTGTAGTTGCTGTCTATGAACTTGACAATCTCAGGGAAAGAGGTCTCGAAGCTGCCTTCCATGGTTTTAGGAAGCTGCATGGTTGGGTGCACATAACCTGTGGAATTTTCGCCGGGAGCGGCTTCCTCAGAGATGTTTCCGTTGGTGAAGACCACGATCATAGGCTTTGCCTTGCCCTGGGCTATGAGGTTGTCAAGTATCTGAGCTGCCCTTCCCTGCTCGAGCCAGGCATCTTCGTCGCCACCGATTCCGTGGAGGACGTAGAGCACAGGATATCTGGTCTTGCCGCAAGGATTGTAGCCTGCAGGGGTATAGACGCTGAGTCTGCGGTCGAAGCCTGCAACTGCGCTGTCATACCATACCTTTGACACGGTTCCGTGAGGCACGTCGTGGATATTGTAGAGATCAGCCCTTCCGCCAGGAACGATGAAGGCGCTGGTAAGGGTGGCGACATCTCTGTTCACCCACATATTGTTGAGGTCAAGAACCCTGTTTCCGTCAACGGTGAAGCTGTAGTTGTACATCTCCGGGGCTACCTTGAAATCGGTGGTATATTCCCACACGCCGTTCTTGCCTTCCTTGAGCTCTGCCACTCCCGGGGCTTCCTGCACTCCGAATGGGGTTTCAATCTTCTGGGCAGGGAGGAAGTCACCGGAAACAGTCACCTTGACTGCCTTGGGGGCGTGATAACGGAAGGTAACTGTACCGTCCTCATTTACGACCGGGGATTCGATCTGGGAACCTCCCCAGAGCGCTTGCTGGGCATTGAGAGCAGTGCAAGCTGCCAATGCGGCAAAAAAGAGAATTGTTTTCTTAAGCATTGTTATCAATAAATCTAATGGTTATTCGATAGTTCCTACAAATTTAGCATTTACCGTTGAACTTTCAAGGGCTTTGGTTTTCCTTGTTGTATATAATTAGTGATGTTAAAATCCTCTTGTTGGGAAAGTTCTGATGAAATCTATCAATTCCTTGTCGTGGTTGTGGGCGATGCGGCTCTCGTTGTCAAAGAGCATAGTAGCCCTGTCCGTGCAGTCGAATTCTTCCCATTCAGGGAGCTCTTCGGTGTTGGGATTGCCGGTACGGGCGAAATTGGCCCAGCTGTGGCTCATCTTTGCTGCAAGTTCCAAGGCCTGTTTGCCGCCTCCGGTCATGCTTGCGTGCCTGCCTGCATTGTTGAACACGAAAGGAATTTCCATACAGTGCGTACTGCGCAGAATTCCGTCCAGGACCGGAGATTCCCAGCAGAACATATACAGATACACCGGTGCTCCGTTCTGGCGGCACTTGCGCATTGCCTGTTCCAGAGCGCTCGGACGGAAAGTGAAATCAAGGTCGAGCAGATCCGCCGTCTTGTATCCCGGGTATGCCTTGCCCACAAGGTCCACGAAACGGGACGTCGCGTCGCCATACCTGGATTCGAGCATTCTTATCGCATCCTCCTTGCTGATGTTCCTGAGTTGAGGAGCATAGGTGGTAGTTGTGAACTCGTGCTTGGTCGTGCCTATTATCATAGGTATGTCTGCCGACATCGCCGGAGCCTGGGGGTCGAAAGGCTGACTCGGGAGCACGGATGCATCTACGGTCGGCGCCCATCCGAAGATGAATGAGGCGGTGCCTTCCTTTCTCGCTTCCTTCTCCACCTCGGCTACAGCCTTCTCTCCTGCAGCCAGCAGTTCCTTATATGGTATCTTCTCGATTTCTTCAATGTTGGAGGCGTTGAGCCCGAGATTGCGCACGGTTGCTGCGCCGATTTTCCTGGAATATCTGGATTCCATAGTCTGGAGCATAGAGCCGCTCTGGACTATTGCCTTGTGGAAAAGTCCCTTAGCGGACGGGGTCGCCAGAAGGGTTGTGACCTTTCCGCCACCGCCTGACTGTCCGAAAATGGTGACATTGTCCGGATTACCGCCGAAGCCGGAGATGTTGTCTTTCACCCACTGGAGTGCGGCAACCATATCCAGAAGACCGGCGTTCCCCGATTTTGCGTATTTCTCCCCGAAAGCGGAGAGGTCCAGAAAACCGAGCACGTTGAGCCTGTGGTTGATGGACACAACTACGACATCCTCGGATGCTGCGAGGGATGCGCCGTCATACGAAGGCAGTTCCTGACCGGAACCGGCAGAATATCCGCCGCCGTGCAGCCAAACCATCACCGGCCTCTTTCCGTTGTCCCCGGCCTTTGGGGTCCAGATGTTTAGCCTGAGGCAGTCCTCGGAGCTGAAACCGTCATCCCAGTTGAAGGCGAAGGCTATCTCGTCATTCAACCAGCCCTGCCTGTCCTGCTGGGGGCAGACCGGACCGTATTGGCGACAGCTGCGGATTCCTTCCCATTTTTCTACAGGATGTGGTGGCTGGAATCTGTCCGCCCTGGCATACGGGATGCCCTTGAAGATGTATATTCCATTTTCAACATAGCCGGCGACCTTGCCCTTGTCGGTACTGACCACCGCTACCGAAGACGAAGCGGAGATTTCCGTAGCTTTATTGCTTACTTCGGAAACCATCCGCCTGCAGCAGGAAGATGCGGCCAGTGCGAGCCCCATCATCAAGAAAATCAACTTCAGTGCTTTCATAATAATTGGCATAGTTTTATACGTATACAAAGTTCCTCATTCCCTGACTCATAGGCTTGCCGTTTTGTGTTTCTTTTTTTTCTGCTTGTCAATCCGGCTGTCGTATTTGTTCATTTATTGTCAAATTTGTTCAAATCGCTCGCGGATAAGAGCAAATCAAAAATTAATTTGTATCTTTCGGATGATTTGAACTACACCACAAATGAAGATGAAATTCCTGGCCACTGCCTTCGCCTTCCTGCTATGCTTCAATATATCATCAGCATCTACTTATATCTCAGATGCTCTATCGAATGATAGGATTACTGCCATTACCCAGGACTTGCAGGGTCATATCTGGATAGGTACATTCAGGGGCTTGAACAGATTCGACTCCCACGCGTACCATCAGTATTTCTGCGGGCTGGATGAAGCAAATGCCCTGCCTGACAATCAGATACGTTGCCTTTATACCGATGCCTCAGGCAGGCTCTGGGTAGGCACCGTCAATGGAATCTGCCGTTTCAGGGATGATGACTGCTTTGATACCATTCCCACCTACGGCGCCCAGAGCAAGAATGTGGGACAGATTCTTGAGACCAAGTCCGGCAGGCTGCTCATCAACACTGCCGATGCAATCAGCCTCTACAAGTCCGAATCAGATGCGTTCGAAAGCGTCATCACCATTTATTCGGGTGCCCTGAAATACATATCCACAGCCTATGTCTCCCCTGATGACAGGCTATGGATATTGGGTGACCGCCTGTACTGCTATGATACTGATAATTTCCGTCTCATAAATACGTTCCCTCTGCCTGAGGTCGAGCTGGTAAGCAGCTGTATGGCTCCTGACGGTGCCATTTGGATGAGCTTTGCAGATGGAATGCGTCTCTTCAGTACGGCCAAGGGAGCATTTGTCCCTCTGCCTGAGGCGGTTGCTGCAAACTCCGCATTGTCTTCGGCCCCGATTTCCCAAATCTTCCTGTGCTCCGGCAGTATCCTGTTCTTGTCGGCAGATTCGGAAGCATTGGCGTACAAGATTAGTGATGGGACTCTTACCAGTCAGTCGGAACCCGATTTTGAGTTTTCCATTCCGGACTTCATAATCAACAACGTATTTGAAGACAGGGACAAGAATATATGGTGGTGCTCCTTTGACCACGGCTATAGGGTTACCTATGCCTATAAGGAGCGTTTCGGCAACAATTTTCTGAATACGGTCTTGGGCGGCCGCTCGGTGATTGCCCTTGACCTTTCCGATGATGACAGGCTTTTCATCGCCACCGTCCGGGACGGTATCTTCACCTACAGGCTGGACGACGGCTCCTTCTATCCAACTCCTTTGCGGCAGGGCGGCAAGGAATTCAAAAACCCTTACATCACTGGAATGGAAGCCCAGGAAGGCGGATACCTGTGGGTTGCCACCTACAAAAACATTTTCCTTACTCGCGTCTCCGGCAGGGATTTGAAGGTTCTGCACAAATGGGACGTGCCGCTGTGCCTATGTCTGAAAGGAGATGACGAAGGCTACGTATGGGCTGCGACGAATCAGGGGAAGTTGCTGCGTCTGGGCAAGGACGGCAGCATCCGGGAGGCTGACCTGCACATAGCTCCCGAATCCTACACTTTCGTGGGAGGCATCGACATACTTCCTTCCGGCAACATAATTGCGAGCACATTCGGCGACGGCCTATATGAAATAGACCGCAAAACCCTGTCTGCTAAACATATAGATTTCTCCGAAGAGGATTGGTCCCGTTGCATTTCGCGTTCACTCTTCATCCCGTCAGCAATATGCATAGACAGCAAGGGCCTGGTCTGGCTTGGCACAGTGGCCAACGGTTTGCTCAGATATGACCCTGCCAGCGGGAGCCTTCAGCCGGTGCCGGGAACCCCTTGTGACGATATTTGCAGCATAGAGGAGGACCAGCAGGGCAATCTTTGGATCAGCACCCAGAACGGATTGGCAAAATACGACAGGACTGTGGGTCGTTTCATAAACTGGTTCAAGTCGGACGGCATCGGAGGCAATCAGTTTTATGACAGGGCTTCCTGCAGGACGGAAAGCGGGGCGTTAATCTTCGGCGGTACCCACGGAATCACCTTTTTCGACCCGTTGGTGCTTATGGAAAAGAGGAATGTCCCCCTGCTGTTCGAATCGATCACCGTCAACAACAGTATCATGCGGCCGGGGGAAGGTAGGTGCATCTCCAAGGCAATAAACTTCAACCCTCCGATAAGACTCAAATATGATCAGAACAGCTTCGGTATTGCGTTCACCGCCCTTGACTACAGCGAATTCGACCGTGTACGCTATGCATACAAGCTGGAAGGTTACGACAGATACTGGATTGACGCCACGGACAGCAGGGAGGCCTTGTATTCCAATGTGCCGGCAGGAAAATATACCTTCAATGTGCGTATCAGCAATATGGACCGCACGGAGATCCTGGCCGAAAACAGCCTGGACATTGCAATAGACAGGCCTTTGTGGCGCAGTTGGTGGGCTTATATGCTCTATGCCTGCCTGACTGCCGGAATCATAATGACCATTGTGTCTTACAGACGTAGCTTCCTGAAGGAGAAAAAGGCAAGGGAGAAAGCCGCAATGGAAAGGGAGCAGGAGAAAAGAATGAATGAGATGAATATGAGCTTCTTTGCCAATATCTCCCACGAGTTCAGGACTCCCCTTACTATGATTGCAGGCCCTGTAGCCCAGCTTTCGGAGTCCGGGTCTATCGACGATGAAGACAGGCGTCTGCTCGAAATAGTCCGCAGGAACATAAACAGGATGCTCAGGCTGGTAAACCAGCTCCTGGATTTCAACAAGATGGAGAATGACACCCTGAATCTGAAAGTGCGCAAGGTGGATGTGGTCGCCCTGCTGCGATATCTTGTGGAAACTTTCAGGGTGAATGCGGAAGAGAAGGGCATAAGTCTGGTGAGCTGGGGCATAGAGGATTCGCTTACGGCCTGGCTGGATGACGACAAAATTGACAAGATATGTTTCAACCTGCTCTCCAATGCAATGAAATTCACCGGTCAGGGAGGCAAGATAGAAATCAGTCTCGACTGCCTGTCCAGAGAGGAGGCTTCCAGATTGTTTAAACTCGGGGAGAAGGATATTGACAGCAGGTATGTCAAAATCACGGTCAAGGATTCGGGGCCGGGCATACCGGAAGACCAGCTGGAGAAGATTTTCGAGCGCTACTATCAGCTGGACAACAATGTGCGGGGCGCATACAACTGGGGCACCGGGATAGGCCTTTACTACGCGAGGTCGCTCGCCACCATACATCACGGCTGGCTCAAGGCGGCCAACAGGAGCGATATTCGCGGTGCGGAGTTTACCCTGCTCGTGCCGGCAAGCGAGTGCTCCTACACCCAGGAGGAGAAGTGCAGGGAGAAGGAAGAAGTATTCGTGAAGCAGGAGGCCTTGCCGTGCCGCAGCCTGGCGGATGAAGTCCCGGCGGACGGAAAGAAGCACAGCGTGCTCGTGGTTGACGACGACCCCGAAATCATAAGGTATCTGAGGGAGCTCCTGTCTGCCCGGTACAACGTCATCTGCATGCATGACGCGGACTCGGCGTTCAACGCCATCAAGAAAGATGCACCGGACATAGTCATCAGCGACGTAGTGATGCCCGGCAAGACCGGTTACGAGCTCTGCCGCGAAATCAAGGGCTCGCTGCAGCTCTCGCATATCCCGGTAATCCTGCTGACTGCGAAAGCCAATGTGGACGACCAGGTCGAGGGACTTGACTGCGGTGCGGATGCTTACGTCACCAAGCCTTTCGAACCTCAGTACCTGTCGGCTCTGGTCAACTCCCAGATCAAGAACAGGGAAAAGATCAAGTCTATGCTTTCCCAGGCCACGGAAGTTGCCTCGCTGGAGGAAAACGTGCTCTCAGAGCAGGACAACGCCTTTATGAAGGAGCTCTACGATCTGATGGAAGCCGAACTCTCAAATGACGAACTCGACGTCAGCGGAATGACCGAGAGACTGCATATTTCCAGAACGAAGTTCTATTATAAGGTCAAGGGACTCACGGGTGAGAATCCGAGTGTCTTCTTCAAGCGCTACAAACTCAACCGTGCCGCCCAGTTCCTCCAGGACCGGAAATACAACATCTCCGAGGTAGCGGATATGACCGGTTTCAGCACCCTGTCCCACTTCTCCACCAGCTTCAAGAAACAGTTCGGAGTCTCCCCAAGTGAGTACCTCAAGTGAAACTTGAACGGATTATTTTCGTATCTTTGCAGGGATATGTAATGTTTAGCCCGCTAAACTTGGTTGTATATGTTTGCAAAGGATGTATATGTCAGAAGGCGCAAGGCGCTGCTTGACAAGATGAAAGGGGAGAAAGGCCTAGCCCTGTTCATAGGTAATGTCGATGCTCCTGCACAATACAGGGACAACTGCTACAAATGGCGTCAGGACAGCACCTGGCTCTATTTCTTCGGCATAGACGAACCCCGTTTCGCTGCAACGATTGACCTTGAAAGCGGCGAAGAAACCATCTACGCGGACGATTTCGGGATAGATGACATTATCTGGATGGGCCCTATGCCTTCGGTGAAATCCCTCGCCGAGTCCGTGGGTGTAAGCAGGACTGCTCCTTATTCAGCCTTGGATGAGGCAGTGAAAGGCCGTCAGGTTCATTTCATCCCTGCAAGCAGGTATTTCACCCGTCTGAAGCTGGCTTCCCTGCTCGGTCTGGACCCTTCCGAGCTCGTTTCAGCCGGAAAGAAGGGCTGCCCTAAAGCTTCGGAAGCCCTTGTGAGGGCAGCAATCGGGCTCAGGCTTGTCAAGGAACCGGAGGAGATTGCCCAGATAGAAGCCGCCTGCGAGATTGGATATCAGATGCATACCGCTGCACGCAAGGGCATACGCCTCGGACGCGTGGAGCAGGAGATAGTAGGTGAGATGGAAGGTGTCACCCTTTCCAAGGGATGGGGCGTCAGTTTCTCGACCATACTCACCCAGCACGGAGAGATTTTCCACTGTCACAGCCACGACAGCCTCATCGAGCCGGGCAAGCTCCTGGTAGTGGATGCAGGTGCGGAGAACAATATGCACTATGCTTCCGACTTCACCCGCACCTATCCTACGGGCGGGACGTTCACCCGGAAGCAGAGGGATATATATGAGATAGTTTATCGCTGCAATGAACTTGCATATTCCCTGATTGCGCCGGGAATGGCATATCGCGACGTGCACCTTGAGGTTGCAGGTCTTATGCTGGACGACCTCAAGTCGCTCGGACTCGTAAAGGGCAATGTGGATGATATGGTGGAGAATGGAGTTGCCGGGCTCTTCATGCCTCACGGTCTGGGACACAATATGGGGTTGGATGTGCACGATATGGAAGACTACGGCGAGGACCTGGTGGGCTATGACCCTGACCAGAGCCGTTCCTCCCAGCTCGGCCTCGGCAGTCTCAGAATGGCCAGAAGGCTTTGTGAAGGCAATGTCATTACCGATGAGCCTGGAATCTACTTCATCCCTGCCCTGATCGAATCCTGGAAAAAGGAAGGCCGTTTCGCCGAATTCATCAATTACCCGAAGTTGGAAGAATACTACAACTTCGGGGGCATACGCCTCGAGGACGATGTGCTCGTGACCTCTGACGGAGCCCGCAGGCTCGGCTCCGCGAGACTCCCTATAGATCCTGACGAGGTGGAGGAAGCGATGAGACGGGATAAGGAATAAACTGAACCTGCGCTATTTGCGCAAATAATACGTACTAAAACAATGGGATTATTAAATGGAAAAGTCGCCCTCATCACAGGGGCATCAAGGGGCATAGGCAAAGCCATCGCCCTTAAGTTCGCGTCGGAGGGAGCGGATATCGCATTCACCGACATCAAGATCAACGAAGACACCGTAAAGGAAATCGAAGCTCTCGGAGTGAAGGTCAAGGCCTATGCCTCCAATGCGGCTGATTTCGCTGCCACTCACGAGACCGTGGAGCAGATACTCGCCGATTTCGGACACATTGACGTTCTGGTCAACAATGCCGGCATCACCCGCGACGGCCTTATGCTCAGGATGGATGAAGCCCAGTGGGATGCCGTAATAAATGTCAACCTCAAGTCCGCCTACAACTACATCCACGCCCTCACCCCGATCATGGCCCGCCAGAGGGGTGGCAGCATCATCAATATGTCCTCTGTAGTGGGTGTCAGCGGCAACGCAGGCCAGTGCAACTACTCCGCATCCAAGGCCGGCCTCATCGGTCTCGCCAAGTCCATAGCCAAGGAAATGGGGCCTCGCGGAATACGTGCAAACTGCATTGCTCCTGGCTTCATCATCTCTGATATGACGGCAGCTCTTTCCGAGGAAGTCCGTCAGGGTTGGATCAAGACCATCCCTCTCCGCAGGGGCGGAACGCCTGAGGACGTGGCCAACGTGGCCCTCTTCCTTGCCAGCGACCTATCTTCTTATGTCAGCGGACAGGTCATCCACTGCTGCGGCGCGATGAACTGCTAGATATGATACCTTCACCTAAAGACTTGAACTTGAAAACTGCCCTGTCTGCGATTGCAGACCTGGTGATGCCGAGAGTATGCGTCGTGTGCGGCGCCAGTCTTGACGGTGAAGAAAAGCATATATGTCGGGATTGTTTCACCGACCTGCCTCTGACAGGTTTTTCCCTTCTTGAACGCAATCCTATGGCCGACAAATTCAATGCCGGCTTCAACTCGGATGAATATGAGCCGTATGCGTATGCTGCGGCTCTTTTCTATTATTCTCCTGAAAGTCCCTACTCCAAACTGACTCAAGTCTTGAAGTATGACGGGAACATCTCTGCCGGCCGGCTTCTGTCCAGGATGCTCGCAGAGGATCTGGAATCCTCTCCCTTCTATGCCGATGTGGATGCAATCGTCCCCGTACCCCTGCACTGGACCCGCTTCCTGAAAAGGGGCTACAACCAGAGTGCCGTCATTGCCCGCTGCCTGTCATCGGAAATGGGGGCTCCCTGCCTCCCCAAGCTTCTGAAGCGCACCCGCAGAACCCGCAGCCAGACCACCCTAGGGATGGAGGGAAAGGCTCTCAATGTCAGCGGCGCTTTCGCTGTGGACGCAAAAAGCGCAGGGCGTATTCCCGCCCCGCGGCACATACTCCTTGTGGATGATGTGTTCACCTCCGGCTCCACAATGGGCGCCTGCCGGGCAGCTCTCAAGGCTCATTACGGGCCAGAGTTGCGGGTGTCGGCAGCAAGCCTCGCCTTCGTGGGACGTCTGGGGTGATCAGTACTCCAGCGGCGCAGTTTTGTCTCTGAGCCATTCCGCCACTTCTTCCGGCAGCAGCGGACTCAGACTCCTGTACACCTTTTCGTGGTACGAATTCAACCACTCTATTTCCTCTTTCCCGAGCAGTTCAGGTATAATCGCATCCTTGTCGAAGTGGCATAGGGTGAGAGTCTCGAAACACAGCCAGCGCCCGAATTCGTTTTCTCCGGCCTCCGTGCAGAGCACCAGGTTCTCGTGCCTTATGCCGTGACTCCCTTCCCGGTATATTCCCGGCTCGTCGGAAATGATCATTCCTGCCTTGAGCGGCACCGGGTTGAGGTTCTGGCGTACATCCTGCGGACCCTCGTGCACTCCGAGGAAAAAGCCTATTCCGTGGCCGGTACCGTGGCCGAAGTTGCGCTTGCTCTTCCATAACGGCTCCCTGGCCAGGGCGTCGATGCGGCAGCCGGGCGTGCCCTCTGGGAATACGGCCATTGCAAGGTCTATGTGGCCCTTGAGCACGAGGGTGTAGTCCTCCTTCTCCAGTCTGCTGCATTCGCCCAGGGGAACGGTGCGGGTGATGTCCGTCGTGCCGAGGGTGTATTGGCCGCCCGAATCGCAGAGGTACAAACCCTCTTCCTCCAACAGCGGAGAGTTCTCGCGAGGGGTGACGTAGTGAGGCAGCGCTGCGCCCGGACCATATGCAGAGATGGTCTCGAAACTGTCTCCTCTGTATTCCTCGATTTCCGCCCTGTATTGGCCCAGCTTGACTGCGGCGTCCCATTCGCTGATCTGCCGTCCCGCCTTTACGCTCTTCTCCAGCCAGTAGAGGAACTTCTCCATCGCCGCTCCGTCCTTTACGTGAATTCTCCGCATTGCCTCGATCTCATACTCATTCTTCACCGCCTTGCGCATGCCTACGGGGCTTGTGCACTCCTCCAACTCGACTCCCGAGGCGATGAGGCTGCGGTATATGCTGAAGTTCAGACTGCCCGGATCGACCAGCAGGCGTCCTTCGTCGAGCAGCTCTGCCAAGCGGAATTCCGTATCGCCGTACGCGGCAATCCCAATGCCTTCGGCTTCCAGTATGCTGAAGCAGGCGGCGCTGCTCTCGTCTATCGCCCCGTCTTTCTCCACAAACCACACTGCCTTGTCCAGGGTTACGAGAAGGTAACTGATTATCAATGGATTATATTCTATGTCGGAGGCGCGCACATTGAGCATCCAGGCAATTTCGTCGAGGGAACTGAGCAATATACCCGAAGCCTTGTTGTCTGCAAGGAAGGAGCGTAGCCACTCGAACTTGGATGCCCGCGTCTGGCCGCAATCCACCGTGAAGACAGGGGTCTGCGGGATTTGCGGTCTGTCCTGCCAAAATACCCCAAGCATATCCGGTACGCTGATTACCGTGCCCGGAAGGCTGGCTGCCCATTCGGCGCTGACGCACAGGCCGTCCACGGCAATCAGCCCCTCGTCCCCGAACTGCTGCTGCAGCCACTCGGGGATCAGCACCTGGTCTGGCACCCGCGTCTTGTGAAGCTCCACACCCGTTCCGTCCAGTTGCCTTCGGGCCTGTATGAAGTAGCGCGTGTCCGTCCATAGCCCCGCGTGGTCCAGGGTCACCACCAGGTCACCCGCTTCCCCCGTGAAGCCGCAGAGCCATTCCACCTGCTTCCAGCGCAGAGCCGGATATTCGCTCGAATGCGGATCGGACCCGGTGATGACCACTGCATCCCAAGCCTTGGTGCGCATCAGCGTACGCAGCATTTCCAATCTTTGACTGTAGATATTTTCCATCGCCTTTTTGCACTTTCTACAAATATAAGTAATTTTGCACAACGATGAAGATTGGAAGCGTGGATTTGGGCGAAAAGCCCCTTCTGCTGGCGCCGATGGAAGACATCACCGACGTCACGTTCCGCCTGCTCTGCCGTGAGCAGGGGGCGGATATGGTGTATACCGAGTTCATCCCTTCCGACGGACTGATTCGCGATGCGCAGAAGGCAATAGCCAAGATGCACACCTACGAAGAGGAGGCCCCGGTAGCCATACAGATCTACGGCCACATCCCCGAGTCCATGGTGGAGGCGGCGCGTATGGCGGACAAGGCTGCGGAAATAGCCGGCGGCCACGGCGCGGACATCATAGACATCAACTTCGGCTGCCCGGTGAGCAAGATAGCCGGCAGGGGAGCGGGCTCGGGAATGATGCGCGAGCCTGACAAGCTCGTGGCGATTACCAAGGCCGTGGTAGAGGCGGTGGACAAACCGGTAACGGTGAAGACTCGACTGGGGTGGGACGACAATTCCAAAATCATCGTGGAGCTTGCCGAGAGGCTCCAGGACGTCGGCATACAGGCGCTTACCATACACGGCCGCACTCGATGCCAGATGTACAAGGGGGAGGCCGACTGGACGCTTATCGGCAAGGTGAAGGAGAATCCGAGGATGCACATTCCCATCATAGGAAACGGTGACATCAAGGACGGTCCGGGGGCGGCAGCAGCCTTCGAACGCTACGGGGTGGATGCAATAATGATAGGCCGTGCCACCTTCGGGCATCCGTGGATTTTCAGGGAGATACGGCATTACCTCGACCACGGTGAGCCTATGCCGGAACCGACGGTCGCACAGAAGGTGGCTCTGGCGAAGCGTCACCTGACTCTTTCCCTGGAGCACAAAGGCAGCCCGCGCGGCATCTATGAGATGCGCCGCCACCTGAGTTGCTACTTCAAAGGCCTGCCGGAGTTCAAGGAAACGCGTATGCGTATGGTGACAACCCTGGACAGTGCTGAACTTTATTCCATTTTGGACGAAATACAGCAGAGGTATGATTGACAGAGTACTCTTATTTCCATATTACGCAGTCCTCAAGCTGAGGAACAAGTTTTATTCTTCCTCCCGACGCAAGCCGGCGCTCACCGAGGTGCCTTCGGTCTGCGTGGGCAATGTCACCGTCGGAGGCACGGGAAAGACCCCTCACGTGGAGATGATACTGCGCATGCTCCGGGATAGCGAGAGATGGGGTGATGCTCAGCTCGCGGTGCTTTCCAGGGGCTACAAGCGCGAGAGCAAGGGTTTCCAGCAAGTCACGGTGGACGGGAGCGCGGAGATGTTCGGGGACGAACCTCTCCAGATCAAGATGAAGTTCCCGGGAGTCACGGTGGCCGTGTGCAAGAACAGGGTGGAAGGCAGTGGCCTGCTCTGCCATCCCGACAGGCTCAAGTCGAAGAAGTATGCCAGCAAATGCTGGAATCCGGAGTTTCCGCCGGCAGATTTCCTGGTGCTCGACGATGCCTATCAGTACCGCAGGCTCAAAGCAAAGCTCAATATAGTCCTGGTGGACTACAACCGTCCGGTGTTCAAGGACATGCTGCTGCCTCTGGGACGCCTTCGTGACCTTCCCGAGAGGGTCGCGGACGCGGATGTGGTGATAGTCAGCAAGTGTCCGTCCCAACTCGAGGATGCGGAGCGCCGCTCGTTCGCCGAAGGCCTCAAGGTCTTGAGTTACAATCAGGATAAGTGCGAGTGCATCAGCGCATCCGGGAAGCGCCAGCTGCTGCTCTTCACCACCATAGACTATACGCGGGCGCAGGGAGTGTACGATTGCACGGAGCCGAGGTACGTCTATTCCAAGAAGGCGATTATGGTCACCGGCATAGCCAAGGACACCCCTCTGCGCAAGCATCTGAGCGACAGTTATAAGATAGTGTCCCGTTTCAGCTTCCCTGACCATCACAAGTTCAACTGGTCGGACATAAACAGGATACAGGCTGCGCTCCGCAAGAATCCTACCGCTTCCATATTCACAACGGAGAAGGATACCCAGAGGCTGCGCGATTTCAACGGTATGCCCGAGGAGATAAAGGAGCGTTGCTTTATGGTACCTATAGAAACGCGCTTCCTGTCCGAGGCGGAAAGAAGCGCGTTTGCAGCTCTGCTGGAGCAGCTCTGATTATACGGTCATAATATCCTTTTCCTTGGCTGCTACAAGTTCGTCCACAATCTTGACCTTCTTGTCGGTAAGCTTCTGAATTTCGGTCTCGGCTTCCTTCTGGGTGTCTTCAGGGAGACCTTCGTTCTTGTTGGCCTTCTTGAGAAGCTCTATGCCGTCGCGGCGGGCATTGCGTATCACGATCTTCGCATTTTCGCCTGCGCCCTTTGCCTTTTTTATAAGCTCCTTGCGCCTATCTTCGGTCAGGGCCGGTACGGTGCATCTGATCACCTCGCCGTTGTTCTGAGGGGTAAAGCCGAGGTTGGCGTCAATGATTGCCTTCTCGATCTTCGGAATCATATGCTTCTCCCAAGGCTGGATGGCCAGGGTCTTTGCGTCCGGTGCTGAGATGGAAG
>SFJB01000134.1 GCA_004555145.1 Bacteroidales bacterium
CCTCCCTTCTCAAGGGAAGGTTCCGCGAGTTCTGGACCTGCATCAACGGCAGTTTCCTCGTTGCCCTGTTTGTCGGAGTCCTGCTCAGCGTCTTCACCCTCGCCAAACTTATGACCTGGGTTCTGGCATACTACCCTGTGCTCACCTGGGCCTTCTTCTTCGGGCTCATCATTGCCTCGAGTGTCACCATGTTCAGGGATATAAAGGGCTGGAAGGGGGTCGACGTTGTCTTTCTTGCCTTAGGTCTGCTGCTCGGGCTTGCAGTGTGTACGCTCTCGCCCACGAATACTCCCGATGAGCTATGGTTCATATTCGTCTGCGGCGCTCTCGCCATCTGCACTATGATACTCCCCGGCATCTCCGGCAGCTTCATTCTGCTGATTCTCGGGAAATACGACTACATAATGCAGGCCGTGACCGAACTCAATGTGCCCGTGCTTCTTGTGTTTGCCGTCGGCTGCGTGGTCGGAATACTTGCCTTTTCCAAGTTCCTGCATTGGCTGCTTGCCCGCTGGGAGAAGCGCACCATGATACTGCTGCTGGGCTTCGTGCTCGGTTCGCTGGTGAAGGTGTGGCCGTGGAACGATATGCAGGCTGTCGCTGAGGCCCAGGCCCTGCGCGGCTCCGTCTCCTCCGGCGTGGAACTCCAGATCTCCGGCGCCGTCATCTGCTGCATCGCCGGTATCGCCCTGGTGCTCGTGATTGACTGGCTCGGCCGCCGCAATGCAAAATAATTCCCAATTTGCTGCCAAATTCCCAAGTAAAATAATGCCAAATTCCCAAGTAGAATTCCGTCAAATAACCAAGTAATCTTCGCAAACGTTGGATAATAAGCAATTTGTATTTATCTTTACAAGTGGTTTTGACACTTAACCAGACATGTTTCAACCAAAGAGCGCAATTGTTCCTGTGTAAGATGGTCACAGCCAATGTGCTCTATCACGGCATATTCTGCTTTGCTTTTTGAAATTACGAATTTCTGCTGCACGCCATTGGCAGAACATAGAAGATGGTAATTGCCTTTATAAGCCTGCTCGACTCTGACATTCTGGTAAAAGGTATCACCTATTTTGAAAGAAATCGAGTTCTGCGCATCAGGAGACAACTCCCACTCCCTCAAATGCTCATTGAGGCATTGTTCCACAGAGTTGATCCATCGCTCCCTCACGCCGCATTCCTCTGCAAATGAGCGGAAACGGGATATTGCGGAGGCAACTTCTTCTATGATTCGGACAGCCCTTCGTATTCCGTTGTCCCTGGCCAGGGACAAAGCATCCTCAATTGTATGCCCTTGCAGCTTGCCCTGCATCATCAGACAATGCATCCTTTCCGGCAGGAATCCTCCTGTGTTGAAAATATATGTCAAGTCATATGCCGGAGAGAGGCTCCAGTGACCGTTTTCGTCCATCAGGAAGGAAAAGTTCTTGTTGTGGTCATCGGTATTGTTTGCCAGGATGTTGAAGACCATTCTGCGGAACACCTCCTCCTGGGCAGATTCCCTCAGACGCATCTTGCGGCATACCATCAGCATCTTTTCGTAGCTGTCCGCGTCGGGGTACAGAGCTGCCAAAGTCTGCATATGCAGTTTGTGCGACCCGTCACGGTCAAAACGACGGGTGATGAAATGTGTCTGACCTTCAACTTCAATCAGCCTGCAAGGCATCATGTCGATTCCGGCAGCGACTGCCATCTTGGAATATGCCATCTCCAACTCGGCAGACGAGCGTTCGGGATCTCCGAATTTCAGGATGCAATATTCAAAACCCTCCTGACCGGCAATCTGTCCGCTTCTTATTTCGCCCGTAGCGGGGTTTATTGCAATGACGGCTTTCGGCTGACGTCCTCCGGCCGAGGTGCCCACGGCAATCAATGACTGAAGTGTCAGGGATTCTTCTGGACTGATACTTACTTTCTCACGCTCCGCATAAATCCGCTGTGCCAAATCGGTCAGGGCTTTCAGATTGAGCTGCTCTGATTCCTTCAGCCCCGAGGATGCCGGTTCGAATTCCAGGGCGCCCATTCCCCTTTTGCCTATGAAGGAAAGTATATCAAGCGGCGTAATTTCCTGATTCTTGATTCCGTTCTGAATCCTCCAGCATTCGAATACCTGATTGCCCCAGGCATCAGGCAGTGAGTCGGCCAGGAATGGAGGGAGTTTGCGATAAATCTTATTCTCCCTGTCACCTATAATGGGAAGCCGGCTGGAAGGTGATTTGACAGGTGCGATGATGGGGAAAGGGTCTAAATTCCCGCCCGGAAGAGCCGGATTGTATTCAAAGTATGAAATTCCTCTTCTGGCATCCCAGGACAGGCGGCCTATCTCCCTATCCCACAACATTATCTTCAGTGCACCCGTTATCATGCTTTCTTGTGTCTGATGCGTTGAACTTTCTTCTCATCCTTTATCAAATAGGCTGATTGGGGTAGTTCGGGCAGGAGCCCGTCTATTGCGTCGAGTCTGCCTATTGCCTTCATCAGCAGGAGGAATGTGCCCAATGACAAGTTCCCGCCTGTGCCATTCTCAAACTTATGGATTGTGGTAATTGTTATCCCCGACTGCTCGGCAACTTCCTTCTGTGTCAAATTGCTGCGCAGCCTGTAATCTTTGAATCTTGCTCCGAGAAGCCTTATCAACTCGGGTATGGAATATTCGTAGTAATCGTCCATATATAACTTATACTATCATATGGTTTATTGTCGATTTACAGTATTAATTTATATAATAATTATATATATATATATGAGACTCAAAGATACTGCATTTTCAAGCAATTAACAAATTTGAGCCGATAAACGGGCAAATAAAGGGGTAATTGAGCCGTATTAGAGTCGCTCTGGATTTAGTAATTGCCCCTGGAGAACTCGCAGCCGCAATAATTCTGGTTATAGAAGCCCTGCTCCCTGATGATCTCGGAGCGGCGCGGCTGCAGCCCGCCCTTTCTCCAGTTCCGTGCCCACCACACCAGTTCCTTCCCGCTTTCCGCTGCAAGTTCGGCGCAGACCTTCGTCCCCGCGGCATCCACCTGCTCCAGGTTCTTCCAGCGCGATGACGCCAGGGTAGTGGCAAGCACATTGAACCCGTGCTCAAGGGCGTATTGCGCCGCCCTGCGCAGCCGGAACTCGAAGCAGCGCGTGCAGCGTCCGCCCCTTTCCGGCTCGTGCTCCAGCCCCCTCACGCACTCCAGCCAGGCATCGTGGTCGTAGTCGTCATCCACGGTTTCGAGGCCCAGTTCGCGGCAATACCTTTCCAGCTCCGCCCGTCGCAGCTCATACTCTTCCTGCGGCACTATGTTCGAATTGCTGAAAAATACGAGCGGGCGTATTCCTGATGCCACCAGACATTCCAGAATTGCGCCCGAGCAGGGAGCGCAGCAGGAGTGCAGGAGCACGCGCGGCTCAGTGGAGCATTGAGGAGGGATGACTGTAATCATTTCATTATCTGCATTTTCCGCTGTCGCAGCCTGGGCAGCCGCTACACTTGTCTTTTTTCAGAAGTCTGCCGGCAGCATACACGACGAGGGCAAGCACCGCTAGGCTAACGAGCAGCGTCGGCAAGTTGAGCCTATAGGCGAAGAAGGCGCAAATCCAGGCGACAAGGCACTGGAAAAGCACCAGCACCGTAGCCGATTTC
>SFJB01000019.1 GCA_004555145.1 Bacteroidales bacterium
CTTACAATCAACTACAGCGCCACAGGGAAGTCAACATATATCCCTTACAGCGATGGGGTGCATAATTTGGAACTCTATTTATAATGAAAGCAATCTGTTTATTTGCAATCAGCACGCTGTTGTGCTCCTGTGCAACGCGCGAACTGACATCCTCAGAGGGGCTTGAAAAGCGTCTGAGGCAACACCGGGACAAGGGAGAAATATTGATAGGACATCAGGATGACCTGTTCTACGGGCACAGTTGGAAGGTATCGGAAGACGAGACTCTCTTCGAACGATCCGATATAAAGGAAGTGTGCGGACAGTATCCTATGGTGCTCGGCATCGATCTTGGAGGCATAGAACTGGGGGCTGAGTGCAACCTCGACGGCAACCGCTTCGACCACATACGCGCTGCTGCGCTCAAGCATGCGGAAAGGGGAGGAATCATCACCATTTCCTGGCACATACGCAACCCATTCACCGGCGGTGACTCATGGGATGTCAGTTCAAAGGAAGCCGTGAAATCGGTACTTGAAGGCGGGTGCCGACACGAACTATTCCTGTCCTGGCTCGATGCTGCAGCTGACTACATCTCCGGCTTCACTGATGCGGAAGGCAATCTCATTCCTATTATATTCCGTCCTTGGCACGAGCACACCGGATCGTGGTTCTGGTGGGGTGAAGGCCTGTGCAGCGCAGACGAGTACAAGGCTCTGTGGAAGTTGACCTATGATTACCTCAGCTCCGAACGCGGGCTGGACAGTATGCTCTGGTCTTATTCCCCGGGTGCAGGCAATCTTTCAGCCGAAAGGATAGGCGAGCGCTACCCTGGCGACAATATGGTGGATCTTCTCGGTCTGGATGTATACCAGTACGGCAGTTCAGAAGATTTCCGCAAAGAACTTCTGGCTTCAGCTTCCGAGATTGCAGCATTTGCCGAGGCCAGGAACAAGCTGTATGCCCTCACCGAAATCGGATATGAAGGCATACCTGAGGAAAACTGGTGGACGGAAGTGGTTTACCCTGCCATAAAGGAGCTCAGCCCATCCCCTGTATATGTGCTGTTCTGGCGCAATGCCTGGGATAAAGAGGGCCATTTCTACGCTCCTTATCCGGGGCAGGTTTCGGCTGATGACTTCTGCGCTTTTGCAGCGAAAGATGATATTATTTTGAACTGATATAATGACTGATATAAAATATGGATTTCAATTCTAGACTGGCCTTGCTGCGCGACAGACACGAGGCCTTGATTACGAGGAAAAACATTCCCATAGAAGGAAACGGCATCTATGAAAGGTACGAGTATCCTGTTCTGACAGGAGAACACGCTCCACTTTTCTGGCGCTACGACTTAAATCCCAAGACAAATCCCTTCCTGATGGAAAGGTTCGGCATACACGCTGCTTTCAATAGCGGTGCCATCAAATGGCAGGGCCGCTACATACTTGTGGTCAGGGTTGAGGCGGCTGACAGGAAGTCTTTCTTCGCTGTGGCCGAAAGCCCGAACGGAGTCGACAACTTCCGTTTCTGGGATCGCCCTATCACAATGCCGGAATATGGCGAAGCAGCAACCAATGTCTACGATATGCGCCTGACGGCACACGAGGACGGCTGGATTTACGGCATCTTCTGCGTCGAGCGCAAGGATCCTGATGCACCGGAAGGAGATTTGTCAAGCGCCGTTGCAGCGGCGGGTGTGGCAAGGACAAAAGATTTCATAAACTGGGAACGTCTCCCGGACATCGAATCCAAGAGCCAGCAGCGCAACGTGGTGCTGCATCCCGAGTTCGTGGACGGCAAATACGCGCTGTACACCAGACCGCAGGACGGATTCATTGATGCCGGCAACGGAGGCGGCATAGGCTGGGCTCTGGTGGACAGTATGGAACACGCGGTGATACGCGAGGAGAAGATCATCAATCCCCGCCACTACCATACCATTATGGAATGCAAGAACGGGGAAGGTCCGCACCCGATAAAGACGCCTCAGGGCTGGCTTCACCTCGCCCACGGCGTACGCGGCTGCGCCAGCGGACTGCGCTATGTACTGTATATGTATATGACTGCCCTGGATGACCCTACAAAAGTGATTGCCAGCCCGGCAGGTTTCTTCATGGCGCCGGAAGACGGCGAGTACATAGGTGACGTGATGAATGTGCTCTTCTCAAACGGATGGATATGCGACGACAACGGGACCGTTTTCATCTACTATGCCTCATCGGATACCCGTCTGCACGTGGCCACGTCCAGCGTGCAAAGACTCGTAGACTATTGCCTCAACACCGAGAGTGACGGGCTCCGCACCGGCCTGACCGTCGAAAGACTCAACAAACTCATAGACAAGAATTCATGGCTTCGCTAAAAGAAAAAATCGCTTACGCACTGGGAGATGCCGCCGCCGGCGGCATTACCTGGAAAGTGATGTCAATCGCCTTCCCGCTGTTCTTCACCAATGTCTTCGGACTCACCGTGGCTGACGCTGCGACCCTGATGCTCGTAGCCAGACTCTTCGATGTGGTGACAGACCCTATTATGGGCTCCCTTGCAGACCGCACCAGGAGCCGCTGGGGCACATACCGTCCCTGGCTGATTTTCGGCGCCATTCCTCTGGGGCTCGTGTTCGCCCTGCTCCTCTATACCCCGGACTTCGGTCCTGTGGGCAAGAGAATCTGGGCATATGGCCTGTATCTGCTGATGATGGCCGTATATACAGCTGTGAACGTGCCTTATGGTTCGCTGCTCGGCGTAATGACGGACAATGATCACGAGAAGAACCAGTTCTCCTCTTTCCGTATGGTGGGAGCATACGCAATGGGCTTCATCACCCTGCTTTCCTTCCCTTACCTGCAGAAGTTGATCGGAGGCACGGAAGCTCATCAGTATGCCGTAATAGGTGCGGTACTCGGAGGTCTCGCAGCCCTTATGACTCTTCTGTGCGGACTTCTTACCAAAGAAAGGCTACAGCCTGTGAGAGCAGAGAAATTCTCCTTCAAGCCTTTCGCCAATCTCGTTCGCAACAAGCCTTGGATTTGTCTGACCCTTGCAGGAATATTCAGCAACTTCTTCAACGGCTTCCGCTATGCAGTCGCAGGATACCTCCTTACCTACTGTCTGGGAGGAGAGGTGACTATGGGAAGTCTCATCATCAACTACACCGTTTTTATGACCTTCGGTGAGGTGACCTGTATGGTTTTCGGAGGGCTCTCCCCTCTCTTTACCCGTATGGTAGGCTCAAAGAAGAAGGCATTCAGCATTGCTGCACTGATATGTGCGGCAAGTTCCGTCGCATTCTTCTTCATTCCAAGGGACGCTTCCTATATGTGGCTGATGATTGTCAACGTAATCATTACTTCAATAGGCATAGGCTTTTACAGCCCGCTTCTCTGGTCAATGTACGCTGACGTAGCCGACTACTCAACCAAGACCTACGGCACCTCGTCCACCGGGCTCATCTTCTCCTCCGGCACTATGGCCCAGAAGCTGGGTTCCGCAGTGTCCGGCGCGCTTGTAGCCCTCCTGCTCGGAATGGCAGGCTTCATCTCGGGGTCGGATCCGGTAAGCGGAGAAGCCGTAGTCACCATAACCAACGAAGTAGGGGTATCCAATATGTTATGGGCCCTGTTCTCCCTCTTCCCGGCAGCCATAGCACTGCTTATGCTTCTCTGCGTAAGAATCTATCCTATAAAGAAATAGAAAGCTAAATCAGTTCCAGATCGGAACTTAACATCCATCCTTGACGCCCGTCAGCAAGCTCTATGTTGAGCCACTTGTCCACGGTGTCAAGGATTTTTACTTTGGTGCCTTCGTGCAGGACAAAGAGATCCTTGGCATTATCGCCCGAAGGAGCGCTCTTGACCGTGCAGACCGGGGTCATCACTACGGCAGAATCGCTGCGCAGGTAATTGCTCTTCTGGCGGGACGCAAGAAGGAAACAGCTCAGCGAGAGCAGCATGGCTACGATTGCCACGACGAAGCCCGTCCTGTTGGCGGCACGGCTCCTGGCAAGCAGGAAAAGCAGAACCATAGCAAGACCTATGGCAAGCAGGGCAAAGGCAAGTCCCGCCCAGGCATTGGAACTGCACAGGGAGCTGAGAGTGTCCACCCACCTCTTGAGGAAAAAGTCGGGGATTTCCACTATCTGGTCCTGTATCCCGGCGCGGGCAAATTCCAGATTGTAGGCCGCATCATCGTTTGACGGGTTGAGTTTCAGCGCACGCTCATAGCAAAGTATGGCCCGGGCATTCTCTTCCATCTTGAAATATGCATTGCCTAGATTGTAGTAAAGCTGGTCGTCCTCTATTCCGAGGTTTACCAGGGTATTCCAATTGTTTGCGGCATCCTGGTAACGGGAATTGGAGTAGGCCTCGACGCCGGCGTTCCACAGGGAATCAGGGTATTCGGCAGCGGAGGCATCAATTGCCGGGATGGTTGCAGTTAAAAGCAGCGCGGCAATTGCGGCGGCCGCAGCGCCCCTGGATTTCTTTTTCATACTGTCATCAATTCCGGAAATCACCCCAAGCGCCTTCTCATAAGTGGCGTTCATGGCTTCGTGTCCGGCATCAGGAGAATAACGGGCATACTCACACTCGTCCAGCAGGGTGAGATAGTCATTCACAAGGGATTCGGGAACCATCCTGGAGCGCAGGTGTTCTGCAATATTGTCCCTGTTGAGCGCGGATGCATCCAGGGTCAGCTTGTCGGAAACATAGCCGAGAAGGGCCTTGTGCAACTCCTCATAGAAGGCGGAGTAGAGTTCTTTCTTCAGGAAAGCATCGGCACGCGCAAGCCTTTTGCGGGCCATCTTGGTGGCTCCTCTTGTCTTGGAGCCGACCACGTCAAGACGGCGAGCCTCCACGAATCTGAGAAGGAAGTAAATCAGAGCGGCAACAGCCACCAGCGCCACGAGCAGGCACCAGAAAGCAGCCGAACCGATAAAGAACGGAGCCCTGGTCTTCAGGACAGGTGCCTTTACGCTGATGAATCTGATATCGCTGGCGAGGTCCTTCACGTCCTTGCGTCTGTTGACTTGCACAGGCACGACGTGCAGGGTATCCTCCGACGATGCGCTCCCCTTCTTGACCGAGAGCGGCAGCTCACCGCCGGAAAGGGTGACATATTTTCCCGACTCTGTATCATAGTAGCTGAACTCGACAGAAGGTATGGTAAAATCGCCATAACTGCGGGGTATGAAAGGGTACTCGAAGCTCTTTCCTCCCTTGATATCGGTGGTTTTCACGTCATATTGCTCGAAATCAGGAGGGAAGTTGACCTTCGGAGCCTCGAGCAGGGCGACATTGCCGGTGCCGGTGACGTTAAGCTTCAGGGAAGCGGCATCGTGCACGTTGAGCGAATCTTTGGATAGCGACACGCTCATCTTGAACTTGCCCACCGCCCCGGTGAAGGATGCGGGAGCGCCTTCCGGGAGCTTGGATACGTGTATGGTCAACGGATCGGTGGTAATTCTCTTTCTCAGGGTACGGTAGTCATCCTGGAAGAAGTCATCGAAAATGCTGCCCGTGGAAGGACTCTGGGTCTTGATGTTCACAACACACACCAGCTCCGACGGGTCTATGACCAGATCGCCGGCCTGCTGGGGGATGATGTTCCAGCTGCGCAGCGTAGCTACATTGTAGATTTTGTCGTCAATGCTCTCACGATGGAACTCGATGGTGTTCGGAGCATAGGTTTCCTGGCTCCAGAACCCGTGAAAATCAGGGAACTTCGCATTTTCGTAGCCCCTGATGTTTACGCGCTGGTAAAGCTTCAGGGTAGCGGTGAGCGGCTCACCGACTACTGCCCTCCTCTTGCTGACGCTCAGTTTCATAAACACGTCGCTGTCGGACACTGAGCCCGTCTGACGCTGGCTTTGGGCTTCGGACTGGTTTCTGGACTGGGATGCGCTGTCGCTCACCACCTCTATGCTGTGGGCCCGGCTGGAGTATTTCCTGCCCTTGACGGAGAATGTCGCCTGCGGAAGATTGAAAGAGCCGGTACCGGTCGGCATCAGCACGTATGCATAGGTGTACTGTGAACTCTTGGTACGTTTCCCGTTGACTATGGTAGTGGATGTTGAACGCCCTGTGGTCGGTCCCCAGACAAGCTTGAAGTCAGAACCCGGATTCCAATTGAAATCAGACGGAGCATCTTCTCCTGAAATAACGAAGGTGACTGTAAACTGTTCCCCGACTCCGACCAGATTCGGAGCCTGAACGTTCACTTCCTGCGCCATAGAAAGGACGCTTACGGCAAGAGCCGCGATTATCATAAACAATTTCTTCATTACCAATTCTTTTCTTTCTGCCTTGATTTCAGAGCTTCCGCCTTTTCCTTCTTCACCTTATCCTGGGTTTCCTTCTCTTTGGCCTGGATTGCATTCAGCATCTGTCGAGCCTGCTGCCTGGAAATGGCACCTTCGGACTGGTTCTGCTGATTCTGCCGGTCCTGGTCCTGCTGGTTCTGATCCTGATTCTGCTGATTATCCTGATTTTGCTGATTCTGCTGGTTTTGATCCTGATTCTGCTGATTATCCTGGTTCTGCTGGTCGTCCTGATTTTGATCATTTCCGCCTCCTCCGCCCTGCTGGTTCTCCAGCATCTTCTTTGCGTAGATGTAGTTCTCCTTCGCATCCAGGTCTTCGGGGCGCAGAAGCAGGGACTGCCTGAACGCATCCACGGCGGTGGCGTAATCCTTTTGTGCAAGGGCCACGTCTCCCCTGTTGTACCAAAAATCCGCACTGGAGGCCTGTCCGGCTACTTCCTTCACGGTTTCCAGAGCCTTGGAAGCACCCTCGTAATCCTCCTGACGGTAAAGCGACGAGGCCAGATTGTACTGGCCGGCGAGAGAAAGCGAGTCCTTCAGCACGGCCTTGCGATAATCTATTTCACTTTTTCTGAATTCACCCTTCTTGAATGCCCTGTTCCCGGCGCGCACTTCCCTCTTGTCCACCTGCGCGTTCGCAGGCAAACTGAGCAGCAGCGCAAAGGCGTATATCACCCAATTCTTTCTCATTTGAACAAACTCCTTTTTGAACGTCTGTCACCGATAAGCATCTCCATCACGAGCAGGAAGAGGGCAATGCCCAGAAAATACATATACTGCTCGTCATATTCCTCGAAGACGACAGAATTGAACCTCTCGTCCTCGAACTTGCCTATTTCCTCCACTATAGGTTCAAGTCCGAACTCATCCTTGCCCGCATGGACATAGGCTCCCTTTCCTACCCTGGCTATTTCACGCAGGGTATCCTCGTCAAGGCGTGAGACGACTATCTCCCCATTCTTGTCCTTCATCAGGCTGCCGCCATCCGGTATCGGCTGTCCCCTCAGCGAACCCACGCCTATGGTGTAGATTCTGATTCCGGTCTCCGCTATCTGCTTCGCCACTTCCACGGGATCATCCTCGTGGTTCTCGCCGTCGGTGATGACTATGATCGCGCGGCTGCGTTCGCTCTGTGCGCTGAAGCTGCGTGCCGCCGTCATCATCGCCTCCCCTATTGCCGTGCCCTGCACCGGGACGCTGCGCGTGTCTATGGTGTTCAGGAACATTTTCGCGGAAACGTAGTCAGTGGTAATCGGAAGCTGCACGAAAGAAGTACCGGCAAAGACTACCAGACCTATCCTGTCGTCCTTAAGCTTGTCCACAAGCTTGGAAATGGCCAGTTTCGCGCGCGACAGCCTGTCCGGGGTGTAGTCCTGGGCAAGCATGGAGTTGGACACATCCAGACATATCATTATCTCAGCGCCCTTGGTCTCACGCTCTGCGAGCTTGGCTCCGATCAGAGGGCGGGAAAGACCGATGACAAAGAAGGCGAAGGCAAGGGTGAAGAGAACCGTCTTCCACCATCCTCTCGCGCCTGAACGCGAAGGCATCAGCGCTTCCACAAGTTCCTCGTCACCGAAAGCGCGCACTCGCCGTCTGCGCAGCGCCATCGCTATGGCATAAGCCACAGGAATCACAGGCACCAGCAGAAGCAGCCAAAGATATGCGGGATTGGCAAAATACAGCATTACGGCATCCTCCTTAGCAAAAGTTTCACTAACATTTCGGCGAGCAGGCAGATGAGCGCAGCCAAAGCATACTTGCCGAAAAGCTCCTCATATACAGGGAAACTGTCCACGGTGGTGCGGGACTTTTCCATCTTGTTGATTTCCGAATAGATTTCCGCCAACTTCGTATTGTCGGTGGCTCGGAAGTATTTTCCTCCTGTGGTCTGTGCGACCTGCCTGAGCAGATCCTCGTCGATTTCCACCTGCACGTTCTGGATTTCTACGCCCCACGGGGTCATCACCGGGTAAGGAGCCACTCCGTTAGCCCCCACTCCGATAGTGTAAACCCTTATACCATAGGTCTTTGCTATTTCAGCAGCAGTCAATGGAGACACTTCGCCGCAGTTGTTCACACCGTCAGTGAGAAGTATCACAACCCTGCTCACGGCATCCGAATCCATAATCCTGGCGACAGCGGTGGCAAGGCCGTTTCCTATGGCTGTACCATCCTCGATGATGTCTGTCTGCACCTCCTTCATCATATTGATCAAGGTAGCGCGGTCCGTAGTCAAAGGGCACTGAGTATAGCTCTCCCCGGCGAACACGACTATTCCCATCCTGTCCGAAGGTCTCTGGGCTATGAACTCTATGGCGATATCCTTGGCGGCACTGATGCGGTCCGGCTTGAAATCACGGGCCAGCATACTGGTGGAGACATCCATTGCAAGGACTATGTCTATGCCCTCCGTATTGATTTTCTGCAACTCTCCCGACGAACGGGGACGGGCAATGGCGACAATCATAAGCGAGAGCGCCACCAGACGCAGCAGATAAGGCAGATGGATGAAGATGGCGGCGGCACTCTTTCCGGACGAAGTCCAGGCGGCGAGAGAAGGCACCCTGAGATGGGCGCGCTTCCCGGCGAGCTCCCTATAGACATAGAGTGCCAGAAGCAGCAGCGGAATCACCAGCAGCCAAAGTAGTGCGGGATACTCAAAGAACATCTTTCTCCGGCTCCTCCCCAAGCCCGGTATTATAGGTAGACATTACGAAACGTATGGCGAGAGGCAGTGCGGCCGCATTCTCCTCAGTGGAAGCGGAATGCTTTGCAAACTTCACGAAATCAGCAAGTTCAAAGAGCTCACGAGTGCTTGAAAGCAAGTCGGCATCAATCTCCTTGCACGGTTTCAGGGCATCGAAAAGTTCGGCCGTGGTCATTTCAGGAGCATCCACGGCAAAGCGGTCCTCAATGTAGTATTTCAGGGCATCGGTGATGCCGGAATAATACTGCTTCTGCTTGTCCGGGGCCCAATACCTGTCGCCGCGGAACTTGTCCAGGCGCCTCAGGGCGACAATGTAGGCGGATTCATTTTCCTCTGTCTCCATTCCGGCCTTGCGGGCACGGTGGCGCTTCACGAGCCACACGATCAGCACGACAATCGCTGCAAGGAGCAGGACGCCACCCAGATAAGGGAGCGTTTCCACGAAGGTCACAGGATAGCGCATCTGTCCCTTGATATCGTGGTACACAAAAGTTGCCGTGTCCACAGGCATAGTCCTGGCTTCAAAGCCGGCAGGCTCAAATACGAGCGTATCCACCTGACCGTCGGCTAGGCGCCTGAGTACATATATTTCCGGAAGCTCGTAGCTGCCCTCCTCGAACGGAGCCAGGGTGACACAGGCGCGTATGTCCATGCTTCCCGTTTTCCTATTCAGACTGAGGGTGTCCACGCGCCAACTCTTCACCAGCGCAAGAGTATCCTGAGGCAGGGCGGAGAAGTCCGGGAAGGCCAGACTCGTGCCGCTATCCACGTTCTCCAGTTCGAAACCGTATTCGAGCTGGTCCGCAATCAGGATCGAATCCCTCTGCTGAAGGGGTTTCAGGAAAGCTTTTCCCTGAGGCACTATGGCCGACAGGACAAGCATGAATGTCAGCAACAGTCTCATCTCTTTTTGAACAAGGCCATCAACCCCTTCACGTAGTCGGAGTCCGTGGCTATATCTACATTGTCTATTCTGTATCTGTTGAACAGGCGGGTCTGGGCGGAAGCCATTTCGTCGTACCACCTGGCGTATGCGTCACGCACCTTGCGGCTGTCCGTATTCACCCACGCGCACTCGCCGCTCTCGCTGTCCTTCACGTGCACCAGCCCCACGGGGACGAGTCGCTGCTCGCGCGGGTCGTGAACCTTGATCACGCTCAGGTCGTGCCTGCCGGCGGCAATCTTCAGCGCGTCCTCGTACCTCGGCTGCCCCTGTGCATCCACGTCCACCAGGTCGCTCAGGAGGAAGGCGGTGCACTTCTTCTTTATCGCGTTGGTAAGGTAGCGCAGCGCGGCGCCTATGTCGGTGCCATCAGAACTCGGCTGGAGTTCCAGCATCTCGCGTATGATGTGAAGGAGATGGGAGCGGCCTTTTGCCGGCGGGATGAACTTCTCCACCTTGTCGGAGAAGAAGAGCACACCCACCTTGTCGTTGTTGAGTATGGCGCTGTATGTGAGTACGGCAGCGATTTCGGCTATGCGCTCGCGCTTGTTCTGCACCCTGGTACCGAACAGGCCGGAGCGGCTCACGTCCACGAGCAGCACCACGGTGAGTTCCCTTTCCTCCTCGAACACCTTCACATACGGGGAACGCAAACGGGCAGTGACGTTCCAGTCCATAGAGCGCACGTCGTCTCCCCACTGGTACTCGCGCACCTCGCTGAATGCCATACCACGCCCCTTGAAGGCCGAATGGTACTCACCCGCAAAGATCTGGTGGGAGAGAGCTTTCGTCCTTATTTCGATCTTCCTGACCTTTTTTAGCAGGTCCGAAGTCTTGCTATGGGACAACGACGGCATTGATAATCTGCTCTATAATCTGCTCAGGCACGACATTTTCGGCCTCCGCCTCGTAGCTGAGCCCTATCCTGTGGCGAAGCACCTGAGGGCATACCGCACGCACGTCCTCCGGAATCACATAGCCCCTGCGCTTGATGAAGGCGTATGCCTTTGCGGCCATCGAGAGGCTGATGCTGGCACGCGGGGATGCGCCGTAGGATATGAAATCCTTGATGGATGCGAGTCCGCAGTCCTCCGGGGTACGGGTCGCGTACACTATGTCCACGATGTATCTCTCGATCTTCTCGTCCATATAAACGTCCCTGACCACTTCACGGGCGCGTATGATTTCTTCCGGGCTGACAACAGGCTGCGCTTTCGGGAAGACGCCGGAATTGTTCATGCGTATAATGAGCTTTTCCTCATCCTTTTTCGGGTAATCCACAAGCACCTTGAGCATAAAACGGTCCACCTGAGCTTCAGGCAGAGGATAGGTGCCTTCCTGTTCTATCGGGTTCTGGGTAGCCATTACCAGGAACGGCTCGGGCAGGGCGTAAGTCTGGTCGCCGAGAGTGACCTGATGCTCCTGCATTGCTTCGAGCAGGGCGGACTGCACCTTCGCCGGGGCACGGTTTATCTCATCAGCGAGCACGAAGTTCGCGAATACCGGGCCCTTGTGCACCTCGAACTGCTCCTTCTTCTGGGAGTATATGAGAGTACCGGTGACATCCGCAGGCAGGAGGTCCGGGGTGAACTGGATTCGGCTGAACTTGGCATTCACCGCTTTGGCCAGGGTGCTGATTGCCAGGGTCTTTGCAAGTCCCGGAACACCTTCGAGCAATATGTGTCCGCCGGCGAGCATAGCTATCATCAGATTCTCGACCAGATGCTTCTGTCCGACTATGACCTTGCCCATCTCAAGCGAAAGAAGATCGACGAACGCACTTTCCTTCTGAATGCGCTCATTGAGTTCCTTTATGTTTACACTTTCCATATATTTTGATATTTTTGCATTCGTATGCGTTATTCCATCATTTTGTCTTACTGCGGAGCCGCATTTCACGGCTGGCAGATTCAAGCTGACGCTGTCAGCGTGCAGGAAGTCCTCGAGAAAGCCCTTTCGGTGCTTCTCAAGGAAAAAATCAGCGTGACCGGTGCGGGACGCACTGATACTGGCGTAAACGCCATCGGCTATACCGCCCACTTTGACTGCAGCACCGAGGCGGACACCCGCACTTTAACCTGCAAATTAAATGCCATCCTGCCTCGCGAACTTGCCGTCCTGTCAGTCAAGCGGGTCAGGGATGATTTCCACGCCCGTTTCGATGCAACCAAACGCGAATATACATATTATCTTCATAGGGTCAAAGACCCTTTCGTGGAAAGTTTTTCATATTTTTGTGCATATCCCGGGCTTGATTTCGACAAAATGAACAGGGTGGCGGCAAAACTTGTGGGGCGCAGGGATTTCCGCTGTTTCGAGAAGTCAGGCGCGGACAACAAGACCTCTATATGCACGGTCTTCGAGGCCGTTTGGGTGCCATATGAGCCTACAGTACACGCAGCCAGGCGCCTGGACCAGGACGGAAAGCCCCTTGCAGACTACTGGTATTTCCGCATCAGCGCGGACCGTTTCCTGAGGAATATGGTCAGGGCCGTAGTAGGCACGCTCATCGAGGTCGGCAGGGGCAAGCGCAGCGAGGAGAGTTTCTCAGAGCTGCTTCTGGATGCGGTTCCGGAAAGGGAGAAGAGCGTAATGCGTAGCTGCGCGGGGGAAAGTGTCCCTGGCCACGCCCTCTTTCTCTCCGATATCGAGTACGATTCAGACAAATATCAAAAATAATTCGTATATTTGCGTGATTGGGTAGTAGTGCCCGGAATTCGATACTCAGAAAACAAAATCAGCAGCGCGTATGCTATTCACATTACTTCAGACAGAAATGTCCTACTCACTCTTCGAGATGGCCGCAAAAGGAGGTCCTCTGATGTGGGTGCTTTTGCTTCTTTCCATAGTCGCAATCTACATCTTCGGCAAGAAATGGTGGGCAATCCGCCAGGCCGGCAAGATTGACAAGGACTTTATGATGGACATCAGGGATTATATCCACGAGGGCAAGATCAAGTCGGCTATGACCCTATGCACCAAATATGACACTCCGGTGGCCAGAATGGTGGAGGCCGGCCTTGCCAGGACAGGCAAGCCTCTCTCCGACGTGCAGACTGCCGTAGAAAACGTGGGCAACGTCGAAGTGGCCAGGCTTGAGAAGGGTCTGCCTTATCTCGCCACCATAGCCGGCGGCGCTCCGATGATAGGCTTCCTTGGCACGGTAATCGGTATGGTGCAGGCTTTCTTCAATATGTCCAACGCCGGCAACAACATCGACATCACCCTGCTCTCCGGCGGCATCTACACCGCGATGATCACCACTGTAGGCGGTCTCATCGTGGGCATTCTTGCATATTTCGGCTACAACTTCCTCTCCGCCAGGGTGTCCTCCCTGGTTTACAGTATGGAAAGCGCAACCATCAAGCTCATAGACGCCATGAGCGAGCCGGTTGATGCGACGGCAAAAGGAGTAGCGTCCGAAGAAAACAAAGCGGAATAGCGATGGCACTCAGGAGAATAACCAAGGCAGACCCGAACATTTCGATGTCCTCCATGACGGACATCGTGTTCCTGCTGCTCATCTTCTTCCTGGTGACTTCCACCCTGGTCAATCCCAACGCCCTGAAGCTCCTTCTGCCGAAGAGCACCGGGCAGGTTGGCGCAAAGGCCACGGTGAGCGTTTCCATCAAGGATTGGGGAGATGACAAATACACCTATCACATCAACGGCGAGCAGCAGCCCGTTCCGTTCTCCGAGGTGGAGGATGAACTCGTGGACCTGCTCCAGAGCGAGGAGGACCCCACCTTCTCCATCTACTCCGACGAGAGTGTTCCCATCGGCGAGATCGTGCAGGTGATGAACATCGCCAAACGCAACCATTACAAGGTAATACTTGCAACCCAGGCCGAATAACGGCATCAATTGGACTAATAAATGAGAGAATCCCAAAGGACAGAAAGCAACAATGAGCGGCGTTCCACTCTGACCGGAATCATAATGACCCTGGCAGTGCACGTGGCGGCGTTCGTGCTGGTTTCGTTCACGGGACTCAAATACATCTACCCTCCGCCTGAGGAGCAGTCGATGCTGATCGACTTCAGCGTGGATATGGAAACGGTGGAGCAGAGCCGGGGCGTGGAGCCCAAAGCTGAGGAAGTGGACCTCAGCAGGCCGGTGGAACTTGCTCAGAGAAGCGAATCCCCCGTTGTCAGCGACACACCGAACCTTACTCCTGAGACCGCAGCGGACAATTTCGGGGACGTGGATGTTCCGGCACCGGAACCCCAGAAGCCGGCACTCGACCCGAGAGCGGCATTCCCTGGCATGGCAAAAAAGGACACAAGCCTCACCGCAGCCCACAGCGCCACCGAAAGTTCGGAGAATTTCAGGGCCGGCCAGCCGGAGGGAAATTCCGAGCGCAGCAGGACCGACGGCAAGCCGAACGCTCACATTCTTGGGCGCAACACCGTAGGCAACGTGCCCAGACCGGTTTACAACGAGCAGGAGAGCGGCACGGTCGTTGTAGATATTTGGGTGGACAATTATGGAAATGTAGTCAAGGCCGTCCCGGGAGGTGACGGCACCACGGTTATGAACAAAGCACTTCTTGCAGCAGCAAGGAAAGCGGCGCTTGAAACCCATTTCAATATGAGCAAAGACGCGCCTGCGATGCAGGAAGGCACAATTACGTATTATTTTAATCTCAAGTAAAATGGACCAGTTTACTAAAGAAGGTCGCAAACTTAGACCAAGAAAAACGGCACAGTCAACGGTAAGCGCCGAGAGGGTGGAATATCGTTCGGAGAACCACGGCTACGGCGAAAGACGCCCGCGCACCGAAGGGAAGCCTTATGGTGAGAGACGTCCGTATGGCGAAGGCCGTTCTCAGGGTGAGCGCCGACAGTACGGCGAGCACAGACAGTTCAACAACAACGGCGAACACCGATCCTACAGCAGTAACGGTGAGCACAAGCAATATGGCGGCAATGGCGAGAATCGCCAGTACGACAAGCGCGAGCGCAGACCGGGCACAGGATACGGAAAACCGTTCCAGAAGCAGGATGAGCACTCTCAGCGTCCGGGGAAGAACTTCGGGCCTAAGAGGAAGGCTGCTCCGAAGGCAAACGTCAAGAAGAAGGCCAAATTCAGCAAGGAGTCATACGAAGGCATAAAGAAGATGATTGATCGCCGTCCTGTTGTGAACGGCAACGCCACCGAGGAACAGTTCATATCCGAAATCAAGGATGTAGTACGCCTCAACAAGTTCATCGCCAACTCCGGCGTATGCTCAAGGCGTGAAGCCGACACCCTCATCCAGGCTGGTGTAGTCACAGTCAACGGCGAGGTTGTCACAGAACTCGGCACCAAGGTAAACATTTACACCGACGACATCCGCTTCAACGGCGAGAGGCTGCGCGGCGAGGAGAAGGTTTACCTCATTATGAACAAGCCTAAGGGATACGTCACCACCGCAAGCGATCCACACGCCGACAAGACAGTCATCGACCTTGTGAAGGGCTGTCCTTCACGCGTATATCCGGTAGGAAGGCTGGACAAAAATACGACAGGCGTGCTCCTTCTCACCAATGACGGAGAGATTGCCGAGCGCCTTACCCACCCTTCTTACGACAAGAAGAAGATTTATCAGGTGTCCCTTGACAAGGAACTCAGCGAGGACCACTACAAGCAGATACTTGAAGGAGTCACTCTGACTGACGGTGAGGTCAAGGCCGACGAACTCGAATACATCGATCCTAAGGACAAGCGCAAGATAGGTATTGAGATCCACTCCGGAAAGAACAGAATCGTAAGACGCATCTTCGATTCCCTCGGATACAACGTGAAGGCTCTGGACCGCGTTTACTTCGCAGGCCTGACAAAAAAAGGTCTGAAGAAGGGCGAGTGGAGATATCTCACTGAGGGTGAAGTAAACATCTTGAAGATAGGAGCTTACGTATAATGGCGCATCGTTCGGGATTCGTAAACATCATAGGCAACCCTAATGTCGGCAAGTCCACGCTGATGAACGCTCTGGTGGGCGAAAAGCTCTCCATCGTGACAGCCAAGGCTCAGACCACCCGCCATAGGATAATGGGCATCGTAAACGGGGAAGACTGGCAGATAGTCTACTCCGATACTCCCGGCATACTCAAGCCTAACTACAGGCTCCAGGAGAATATGATGAAATTCGTCGACGGAGCCATAGGCGATGCCGACATCATACTCTATGTAACCGACACGGTGGAGACCCCCGACAAGAACGGCGAATACGTCAGCAAGCTCAAGGATCTGGAGTGCCCGGTCATAGTCGTCATCAACAAGATAGACATCAGCGACCAGGCAAAGGTGAAGGAACTTATGGCCTGGTGGAAGGAGCAGATTCCTGCCGCCGTTGTCATTCCGGCTTCAGCCAGCGAGAAGTTCAATCTCGAAAGCATACTGAACGCCGTCGTCGAGAGGCTTCCGGAATGTCCGCCTTGGTACGACAAGGACGCCTTCACGGACAAGACTCTACGCTTCTTTGCATCCGAAATAATAAGGGAGAAAATCCTCCTCAACTATAAGGAGGAGATTCCCTATTGCTGCGAAGTGGGCATAGAGAGCTTCAAGGAAGGAGAGCAGCGCTACGAGATTGGGGCTGTAATATACGTGATGCGCGAGTCCCAGAAGGGAATCATCATAGGCAGACAGGGATCGGCGCTCAAGAAGGTCGGAACCCAGGCCCGCATGGAAATGGAGGATTTCTTCCAGAAGAAGGTCTTTCTGAGCATATACGTGAAGACAGACCCTGACTGGAGGGAGAGCCGCAAGGAGCTCAGAAAATTCGGATACGAAGAGTAAAAAGGAAAAAGCAGTTTAACGAGTAAAGGTATGGAAGAAGAGAATATCATCACCGTAGAACCCATCGAAGAGGAGGAAGCTCCCGTTGCCGAAGGACCGGAAAGCGACAAATTCAACAAGTTGCTGACCGGCGACAGCCGGAAATACAAGCTCTCCGGTATGTTCAAGGACTGGTATCTGGATTACGCGTCATACGTGATCCTGCATCGCGCCGTACCTCATATCATCGACGGACTCAAGCCCGTGCAGCGCAGGGTGCTCCACGCCATGTACAAGATGGACGACGGCAAATATACCAAGGTCGCGAACATCGTGGGCCAGGCCATGCAATACCACCCGCACGGCGACCAGTCCATACTCGGTGCCCTGGTCCAGCTCGGCCAGAAAGGCTTCACCGTAGATTGCCAGGGTAACTGGGGAAACATACTCACCGGAGATTCGAACGCCGCTCCTCGATACATCGAAGCCAGACTGAGCAAGTTCGCGAAAGAGGTCGTGTTCGACCCTAAGGTCACGAACTGGATGACATCCTATGACGGACGCAACCAGGAGCCGACCGAGCTCCCGCTGCGCTTCCCTCTCCTGCTTGCGCAGGGCACCGAGGGCATAGGTGTAGGTCTCGCATCCAAGATACTGCCCCACAATTTCAACGAGTTGCTCGATGCGTCCATCGCAATTATGGAGGGCCGCGAGTACCAGATATTCCCCGACTTCCCTACCGGCGGATTCGCCGACTGCAGCAACTACCGTGAAGGTCGCAGAGGCGGCAGCGTAAAGGTGCGCGCCCGCATCGAGAAAATCGACAAGAGCAGCATCGCAATCACAGAAACCCCTTACGGGAAATATACCCGCGACCTGATCGAATCCATACTCAAGGCAAAGGAGAAGGGAAAAATCAAGATCAAGAAAATAGAGGATATGACCACGGACAAGGTGAACATTCTCATCCACCTTCCCGGCGACGTATCCCCGGACAAGACCATCGATGCCCTCTACGCCTTCACCGACTGCGAGTACACCATCAATCCGAACGCCTGCGTCATCAAGGACAACAAGCCTGCATTCCTCTCTGTCAACGACATACTCGAATACAGCACTTTCCACACCCGCGACCTGCTGCTTCAGGAGCTCAACATAAAGTTGGACGAACTTGAGGCAGAATGGCACAGCTGTTCCCTGGAGCGCATCTTCTTCGAAAACCGTATCTATAAGGTTCTGGAACAGAACCAGATGAGCTGGGAAGAGCAGGTAGACGACGTATTCGCCAAGATGAAGGAATACCAGGATCTGTTCCACCGCGAGATCGTGATGGACGACATTCTCAACCTTGTTGAAAAACCTGTAAGGAAGATTTCCAAGTTCGACACCAAGGCGATGGACGAGAAGATACTCGGCATCGAGGACAAGATGAAGGATGTCAAGTCCGACATAGACAACATAGACGTATATACCGTCAACTGGTTCAAGAATCTCAAGAGCAAGTACGGAGCAGCTTTCCCTCGCCGCACCGAGCTCACCGGATTCGAGACCATCGCTGCCACCAAGGTTGTCAACAACAACGCCAAGCTCTACGCCAACCTTGCAGAAGGTTTCGTCGGCATAGGCTTGAAGAAAGACGACAACGGCAGTTACATCTGCGACTGCTCCGACCTCTCGGAGATCATCGTCATACGCAAGGACGGCAAGTACAAGATCACAAAGGTCAAGGACAAGGACTTCCTTGGCAAGGACCTGCTCTACGTGAACGTGTTCAACAGAGGCGATTCCCGCACCATCTACAATGTGATTTACAGGGAAGGAAAAACCTCGATTTACTACGCCAAGCGCTTCAATATCACTTCCGTGACCAGGGACAAGGATTACGACATAACCTCCGGCACCGAAGGTTCGCGCATAGAGTGGTTTACTGCCAACCACAATGGCGAGGCGGAGACCGTGAAGGTGCAGCTGCGCGCCAAGGCAAAACTCAAGAAGACCGTGCTCGACTATGACTTCTCCACCCTTGCAATCAAGGGAAAGGCATCCAGGGGCAATCTTGTCACTAAGAATGTCATTCAACGCATAAGCCTGAAGAGCAAGGGCATAAGCACCATCGAAGGCAAGGATATCTGGTACGACGCCGACATACAGAAGCTCAACGATGAAGCCCACGGACTCTATCTGGGCAAGTTCGAAGACGGGGATAAGGTTCTCGCAGTTTTCAGGAACGGAAGTTTCTATACCACCTCTTTCGAAGTTGTCAACCGCTATCAGGGAGATGTGCTGCTCATAGAGAAGTTCGACCCGGACAAGACCTTCACAGCACTTTATTACGACGGAGCTTCGAAGAGTTTTTA
>SFJB01000135.1 GCA_004555145.1 Bacteroidales bacterium
CCCACAGCCCCCGACACAGCCACAGCAAGTCTGGTGCGGCCGGGACGCCTTTTCGCTTCCCTGGTCTCGAGTTCAAGCAAATATTCTTCAAGTTCAAGCGCAGCGGACGCACCCTCGCCGACACCAACACCACCCGCAGCATCAGCGTCAGTTGACGGATTCTCAACGCAATCAGGTTCGGATTCGTCGACACTCACAACTGGAGGCAAATCTCCGGACTGCGAAGCCAAAGTCGAAGCTGCATTCCCTTGCGACGCAGTGGAAGACGCGGAGGTAGACGCAGAGGAAGGCACTGGCGCAGGCTCAGACGCACGAGAAGAAGCAGACTTAGATGCAGGGTTATTGACAGACGAAGACGCCACATCGAACAGTGAGCCAACATCCTCAGCAGCAGGCAATTCATCAACTCCGACAGCAGGCAATTCAGCGGCACCAGCAGCAGACAATCCGGCAACTCCAGCAGCAGGCAAGTTGCCAGCTAAGTCGAGAGGCGACTCAGCCAGCGCAACAGCCTCAGACGCAACTGGAGAGAGGCGTCCCGATAGCGGGAATATCAGAAAGAATGCAATCGCGGCAGCGGCTATGGCGAAAGCACCTGCGCCATAGTAATAACGGCGACGCCTGCGGATCACCGCCGAAGCCCCTGCACCCGAACCAAAGCCACCGGCGCGTGAACCAGAAGCACCTGCACGCGAAGCTAATGCACCAGCACTAGCCGAAGCCCCTGCGTGCGTACCGGATGCACCAGCACCAGCCGAAGCACCGGCCGAAGACTTGAGCCCGGAGGCGACGGCCGACCAAAGCCCGTCCGGTTCCGCCTCGCCGTAGCTCTCCATGTTGCGGCGCAGCACATCCTGCCAATCAGCGCCAGCCATTGTATTCTTACTTGATCCCATTATTCCTGCTTCTTCTTATATTCCTTTATCTTCTTAGCCAACAACGACTTAGCCCTGCTGAACTGAGAATATGAGGTATTCTCGCCAATCCCGAGTATTCCGGCAATCTCCCTATGGCTCTTCTCCTCAAAGACGTAGAGATTAAACACCGTCCTGTAGCCATCCGGCAAATCCCTTATCATCCCGAGCAGCACACTCATAGGCACGGTGCCAACATCAGGATTGTCATCCTCAGACTCAGCCGCCACATCAAGCGGGGTCCCGGCACCGGGCACATTTCCGGCACCATGCGTTTCACCTGCACCATCCCCATAACCTAGCGCCTCATCCAGGCTCTCGGTCGCTTGCTTCGCCCTGCGCCTCAGGAACATCAGCGCTTCGTTCACCACTATACGCCGCATCCACGGTTTCAGCGAGCCCACCCCTCTCCACTCGAACTTGTCGAGCGAAGAGAAAATCTTCAAAAAACTTTCCTGTAGCACGTCCTTCACATCATCGTCGGACGCGATATATGACTTACAAACTGCAACAAGATACTGCACATAAGCATCGTACAATGCCTTTATTGCTGCAGTATCTTGCCGTCGAGCCTTGCGAATCAGCTCGAGCTCACTTCTGTGAGACGGAAATGTCATTCAACTACTTAATCTCCAGGCTCTTGGTAAGCTCTGCGAAAGATGGCTGCCTGCCTGTCTGAGCCGCCTCGCCGGTGCAGTACTTGAACTTCACGCTGGCGTTGCTGATATTCAGACCCTTGTAATTGATGACCAGATCTACTTCCTTGCCCTCGGTTGACGGCAGGGATGAAAGGTCGAATGCAATCACACCATTGCCGTAGGTAGGGTTGATGTGGTAATTGTCGCCCATCGCATTGTGCCTGAGCTCAAGCACATATGGATTCTCAGGATCCACTCCGGACACGAGGTTGATGCTGTGAGCTACAGAAGGATTTCCCCAAAGGGCGCAGAAGGAAAGGGTGAGATATCCGTCCTCGACTATGGTCACCCAGTTGCCGATGATCTCGATAGGATCGGTGCCGTATTCCTTGTCGTTGAGATCGCCCAGGCTAGGCACGATATCTTTGGTCCTCACACTGTCTATCCAGTTGACAGTCACGGTCTTGTCAAAGTCACCCTCAGGCTTCACGTCTTCCTTGATAGTAAGGTTGGCAAGAGCCCTGACCTGTTTGTCCCCGAACGGAGACTTCTCCATATTGTCCGGCTTCACGGTCGTCTTGTCGTCAAGCTGAAGGTAGAAAACATTGTCCGCATTGTGTTTTACGGTCACCAGCGCATTAGCGTAGAACTTGGAGTAATCCACCGGATCTTTGTCAAGCTGGCAGGAGCTGAGCCCCGCAGCAAGCAGCGCAAAAGCTGCTATAAGGTAAAAATTCTTTTTCATATCAATCAAAAATTAATTGTCATTCCACATACATAATGCAGGGAACGGCAAAACCTTGCACGGGAAAAGCAAAAATTATTGAAAATCCTCGACGCGCGGCTCGAAACCGGTGAAACCGCAATCCTCAACCAGGCGCTTAATATCCTCAAGCATAGCGAGATACGAGCCCCTGTCAAAAACAGGGTGCGCAGCATCGGTGCACGCAACTTCGCTGCGCAGAGCATCGCTGTACGCAGTCCCGCTGCACGGAGCGCCGTCATACAGCACTTCGAAGCACATCCCGCAGTACTTAAAGAAGCAGCCGCTCTCGCGGAAACCGTTGCGCAGGTAAAAATTCTTGCGGCGCAGACGCTGTTCATAGTTGGGCGCAGCGCTGTCAAGAGGTTCTATATCCAGCACCAGCTGACGGCCGGCATACCGCTTCCGCAGCTCATCCAGAACCGCGGCCCCATAGCCGTGCGAGCGCCAGGCAGGATCAATTGCGAGGAAAAAGACATACACGCTCCTCTCAGAGTGGAAAATAACGGTGAAACCTATGTAGTTACCATTGTCATAAACCCCCAGGAGCTCGAGGCGCCCCTGTTCGGAGAGTTGCGCAAGAAGTTCAGTATCAAGCCTTTCCTCATCAGGAAAAGCATCCATATTAAGGCGGTGGGTTTCCTTGAAACCTACGCCGCCGGGCACAATGTTCAGAAAATCCATACGAAATCAGACACAGCAAAAAGCACGCCCGCAAGTATTACTGCCATAATGGCAAAATGCCGGCGCTCGGGCAGCACATCACCGGCGGCACATTCCAGGGCAACACATCCCCTGGCGACATATCACCGGGAGCACATCACTGGCAGCATATCCCGGGAGCATAGCACCGGCAGCACATCCCGTGTTCGGGCTTATCAATCGTGGTAATCGCTGTCTTTCCATAGAGAAGTATCAGCTGTCTCTGGTACAAAATACCTGCCGATTCGGTAATCGATGTTCGCCTTATGCGCCTGAGACAGCTGGTATCGGCGTGGAATGCGGTACAGTCTTCCGTCTTTCAGCAACTTCGCTCCGGTCTGATGGAAACGGAAGGGAACGTTTTTGGAAACGCATTGCTCCCGGATATCCAGAACCCATTGATAATCACAGACTCTTGCATCTATTCCGGACTCACCGCCTGTACTTACTTCCTCGATATCATCATCCAGATATGGTTCCAGATTCAAAGCGCTGAGAAGAGGCGAAGCTATAATGGACTTGTGCTTGATAGGCAACGACTTGAAGATGGGCAGCCTGAAATCAGCCATCTGCTGGTTCTCCACGGTACAGCCGAC
>SFJB01000136.1 GCA_004555145.1 Bacteroidales bacterium
TATATCTTCTCCAGCCCGCTGGTGTAGAATTGCGTGCGGGCCAAAGCCTTGCTCGCGAAAAAATATGGGGTGGGGTAGTAGTCGCCTAATATCTCCAAGTCTTGTGGGGTCACTACCGGGGCCAGCTGCATCAAGTCGCCTATTAGGAGCAGCTGCACGCCGCCGAATGGCCTTTCGTTTTGCCTTATCTCCCTCAGCCGCGCGTCAACCATGTCCAGCAGGTCGGCGCGGACCATGCTCACTTCGTCTATCACCAGAAGATCCAGGCTGCGGATGACCCTCAACTTGCTTGTCCGGATCTTACGCTCCATGGGCGGGCGTTCGCCTGGAGGAAAAGTGCCAGGAGGAATTTGGAAGAATGAGTGTATTGTCACTCCACCCGCATTGATCGCCGCCACACCTGTGGGTGCCGTTATCACCATGCTTTTCAGGTGGCTGTCGGCCAGTTTCCGCAAGAATGTGGTCTTGCCGGTGCCGGCTCGGCCCGTCAGGAACAGGTTGATATTGGTGCGAGTGAGGCATTGCCATGCGGTCCACGCCTGCTCGTTCTCATGCTTCAAATCAGTGTCCATGAAGCCGATGAAATACAGCAGAAACCGAGTATATTCCATAAAAAATACTACATTTGTTATATAGACCATGACAAACATAGCACTATACACCATTACATCATCCCTGCACGACAGGTCGGCAGTGGATGCAGTTTCAAGTGAATTCCTCACATCCATCGAGAAGGTTCTTGGATGCCGTTTCGACTTCAGAGGCGACAATTTCTCTTCTTACGGGCAGAGCGATCTGGATATCATCTTCATCAGGACCGGAGGCTCAGAGGGGCTTTTCAGGGAGGTCTTCCCAAGGCTTTCAGGCAATATACTGCTTTTGACTTCCGGGAAAAGCAATTCCCTGGCGGCATCCCTCGAGATTCTCTCGTTCCTCAATCAGAACGGACGAAAGGGAGAAGTTCTGCACGGAAGTGCGGAGTACATAGCCGGGAGAATTGAGTTGCTGGCTAAAGTGAACCGTGCAAAAAGAGAGCTCAAAGGACAGAAACTCGGCATCATAGGCAAACCTTCCGACTGGCTGATAGCAAGCCAGCCGGACAAACAGGCGGTGAGGGAGAAACTGGGCTTGGAACTCATCGACATTGACATCAGGAAACTGATTGATGAGGTCGGAAAAGTTGGTGATATTCCATTGCCGCAACAGGCATCAAGCATAATCGCAGGGCTCCGAAAAGATGCACCGGAAGCGGTCCGGAAGTACATTGAAGGTGCCGTGAACATCTACGCCGCACTCAGGGCAATGGTTGCCGAATACGGCCTGTCGGGGCTCACCATACGCTGTTTCGACCTGCTGGACACCGTGGGGAACACAGGGTGCCTTGCGCTCGCCCTGCTCAACGCGGAGGGAATACCTTCATCCTGCGAGGGCGATGTACCAGCTCTCCTCTCAATGGCAATAGGTAACGCACTCACGGGGAGGAGCGGTTTCCAGGCGAACCCTTCGCAGATTGACCATGTTGCAGGAACGATGCTGCTCGCGCATTGCACCATCCCGTTCAACATGGTGGAGAGGTACACATACAACACCCACTTCGAGTCGGGAATTGGCGTGGCCATTCACGGAGAGATGGCAAAGGGTGAAGTCACCATTTTCAAGGCCTCGGCGGACCTTGGTCGCACGTTTTGCGAAGAAGCAAGCCTTATCGAGAACCAGTACGGGCGCGATCTGTGCCGCACACAGGTGCTTCTCCAGTTCAAGAGGCCTCAAGTTCTTTCGGAATACTTCCTCAGGAATCCAATCGGGAACCACCATATCATCTTCAGCGGAAAGCACCGGAATCTCTTCGAAGAATTTATGAAATAGAAGTCCCGCGCGTCAGGAGATGCGGCCAACGCCCTCGGGAGACCGGGGGCAGGGAAGGCCGTCCGTGGGCAGGGATTAGCCTCGCTGCGCTCGGCTCTTCCCTGAACTGTCCGCTGCGTGAACCTTGCGAACGAGGGATTAGCCTCGCTACGCTCGGCTCTTCCCTGAACTGTCCGCTGCGTGAACCTTGCGAACGAGGGATTAGCCTCGCTACGCTCGGCTCTTCCCTGGTTATCCGTGAGCAAAGCAATTCGGGACGAGCCGGGACGGCTCTTTTTGCGCATCAGCGCAGCAGCTTTTGAAAGCGAGCTTTCAACGGCGCTGCGCTGAACGCAAAAACGCTGCACAAAAGTGCAGCGTCCGAATTGCTTTGCATTGCGCGGAAAGACAGGGATTCGAACCCTGGAACCGCTTTGGACGGTCACACGCTTTCCAGACGTGCCTCTTCAGCCACTCGAGCATCTTTCCAAATGGACTACAAATATACGAATATTTTTATAAACACAAAAGAATTTTCTGGACGGAACAAAGACAGAGAAGCCAACAGTGCAGGGCCAAGGCGCTAAAGCGCGAAGCGGAGGCCGAGCGTAATCTGGAGATTCAGAGGGCGTGCACTGTAAATCGTCTCCACGAAACTGCCGTTGCGGAAGTGATAGGAAAGCCCCGGTTCGAAGTAAATGCCAAGTTTGTCAGAAATTTTATAAAGTGCACTGACAGAAGCGTTTACAGACCAATAAAGAGGATCATCACCCAAGCGTTCGCTAGTGGAAACGGGCTCTTTACCTTCGAGCACAAAACGGGTCACGGAGCGGGCATATAAAGCCTTTTCAAGCATTCCACCAGCAGACAGGTTAAGTTCAAACAGTTGGTTATCAAGCAGATGCACCCCAAGTCCAAGCGGCACGCCAAGCATATGCACGCTCTGGCGCGTATCATAGTGCGTCGATTCGCTCCCGGACACAAGTTCAGAAATAAGGCAGCTGTACTCGAGCCCACTCTGGACATAAAGACGCTGGCCGATATCGCGCGCAAAGCTAAGTCCCAGAGCCACTGGCTGATAGAAGCGTCGGTCGGACTTCACGCTGCGGTTGTTGTTCTCAAGCAGCACTGCCGAAAAATGCTGAGAAGCCGGGCTTCCGGCAGTTGGTGAATTGAAGGACTTTGGTACACTAGAGCCGTAAAACGCATCATAACCGCTTGAGCTTGAGGAAGATGTACCCACAGCCCCCGACACAGCCACAGCAAGTCTGGTGCGGCCGGGACGCCTTTTCGCTTCCCTGGTCTCGAGTTCAAGCAAATATTCTTCGAGTTCAAGCGCAGCGGACGCACCCTCGCCGGCACCAACACTCGCGGCATCAGCGGCAGTTGACGGATTCTCAACGCAATCAGGTTCGGATTCGTCGACACTCACAACTGGAGGCAAATCTCCGGACTGCGAAGCCAAAGTCGAAGCTGCATTCCGTTGCGACACAGTGGAAGACACAGGAGAAGACGCAGAGGTAGGTACTGGCGCAGACTCTGACGCAGGAGAAGACGCAGACTCGGATGCAGGTTTATTGACAGACGAAGACGCCACATCGAAAAGTGAGCCAATATCCTCAGCAACAGGCAATTCAGCAGCACAAGCAGCAGGCAATTCATCAACTCCGGTGGCAGGCAATCCGGCAGCACCAGCAGCAGGCAAGTTGCCAGCTAAGTCGAGAGGCGACTCAGCCAGCGCAACAGCCTCAGACGCAACT
>SFJB01000020.1 GCA_004555145.1 Bacteroidales bacterium
TAGAATACTTCTATCGTCCTGACATTCTACAGGAGTAGATTCAATCTGATTCGAAACCCATTCGCTTAATTCTTTAATATCACGAGGAGAGTTACTATCCAGCTTTATGATGTAAATTTGAAAAGATGACATAATAGAATTCCGATTTATCGGTGTAAATTTACATCTATTATCCCGTATGCTTTTACACAGACGGAAAGATTTAGCACCAAAACAAGAAATCTGCTTGTCAGCATCGATTTAATGGCCCGCCCGCTGCAGTCGTTGCTGCGACGAAGAATAGCCCGCCTACAGCGGCGTGGCGGACGAAGGCGGGGACAGGATGCCACGAAGGCGGCATAATCCTAAGTAAAAAGCCGCCGTAGTAGCACCTGTCCCCGCCGCATCAACATCCGCGTCCGATTCTAATTTTCGTTGCCTCAACGAAGAATGGCCCGCCTGGAGCAGTCGTTGCCTCAACGAAGGCCGGTACCGGTAATAAAAAAAGGTGACTGAAAGTCGTAAGACTGACAGTCACCTTTTATATATAGTCCTGAAGACTATTCCTCTGCAGGCTTGAGGTTGGTGTAAACGTTCTGCACGTCCTCGTCATCCTCGATCTTCTCGATCAGCTTGTCAACCTCCACGCGGTCCTCTGCGCTGAGTTCCACGAGTTCGGTGTTAGGTATGCGGGTAAACTCCGCAGACACGAGCTCATAGCCATTGTCCTCGATGAACTTCTGAATCTGGTTGAAAGAGGTAAACTCGCCGTAGGCGCAGATGGACTTGTTGTCGTCCTCGTCCACCTCCTCGAAAAGCTCATCCACGCCGCAGTCTATCATTTCGAGCTCGAGCTCCTCGAGATCGTATTCGCCGTTGATCTTGAAGCGGAATACACTCTTGCGGTCGAACATATAGTCCACGCTGCCGGAAGTTCCGAGCGAGCCGCCGAACTTGGTGAAATAAGAACGGACGTTCGCAACAGTGCGGTTGTTGTTGTCAGTGGCGGTCTCCACGAGGACGGCTATGCCGTGAGGCGCACGGCCCTCGAATACAACCTCCTTGTAATCAGCCTGATCCTTCTCGCTTGCACGCTTGATGGCGCGTTCGATGTTCTCCTTTGGCATATTCTCGCTGCGTGCTGTCTGAAGCAGGGCGCGGAGACGTGGGTTACCGGTAACGTCCGGACCGCCGGCCTTTACGGCAATGGTGATTTCCTTGCCGATCTTGGTGAACACTTTGGCCATGTGGCCCCAACGCTTGAACTTTCTTTCCTTTCTGAATTCAAATGCTCTTCCCATAAACCGATAGCTTTTCGAATTATTTTGCCAGACGGCTGATATACTTGTCGATGTCGTATCCTTCCATTGACTGAGGATACTGCTCCTTGATGGTCTTGTAATACTTGAGGGCCTCTTCGTTCTTGCCGAGCTGTTCAGCGGTGACACCGGCTTTGAGGAGGTATGCCGCAGCATAGATGTTGTCAATGACGCCGGCAGCCTTCACGAAGCAGTCAAGAGCCTTCGCATAGTCCTCGAGACCGACATAAGCATCGCCCATACAGGAGATTGAGCGTGCCTTGAGAATGGCATCCTTGCCCTTGTAGTTCTTGAGATAATCGATGGCGGACTCGTAGTTGCCGAGCTGGAGCTCGCATATTCCTGCCTCGAACCAGGCGGCGGCAGGAGTTGCCTTACCGTAATCCTCTATCACCTGGGCGATACCGAGGTTGTTGCCGTCACCGTTGAGAGCGGTCTCCCAGCTCTCAGCCTTGAATGCCATTTCAGCCGGATAGAGCTGCTGCTGGGCCTCGCGGGCCTTAGGCTGATAGTACCATTTCTGGAATGCGAAGATACCGAAAGCCACAAGCACTGCAGCAACGGCCACGCCGATGATCAGGTTTTTGTTCTCCTTGAAGAAGAGGTCGGTCTTTGAAACAGCTTCTACGACGGCCTCTGTCTTTTCCTTACTTTCCTTTGTTGCCATAATTGCTATTGTTTTATATTATATTTCAAATTTAGCCCGCAAATTTACCAAAAATTGCAGAAACAACAAAGTTCTTCAGGACAGATTTTCAGGATGACCCTCAGATTCGCGCCATTCTTTAGGAGAACAGCCCACGATATGGCTGAACTGCCTGTGGAAATTGGAGCGGTCGCTGAAGCCGCAGATCTCAGCAATCACATTGGTGCTGGCCTTCCTGTCCTCGAGCAGGAGTTTCTTGGCATCCTCTATCCTGAGGGCCGTCCTCCAACTGCGGAAATCCTCTCCGACACAGACGGAAAAATAGAGCTGGAGCATCTCCTTAGTCGTATTGAGCTGCCCGGCTATTTCGTCGCGGCTCTTGTCGTATTCGCGGAAACGTTTTTCGGCAACCCAGTTTGACAGGGCTTTGGATATGCGTTTGAACTCCTTTTCCCTGGCCTCATCCTGGGATGCATACAGACCGGCCTGCCCCTTGCGGGCCTCTTTGTTCTTATCGCGCACACGCCTTGCCGGCTGGCGGCTCGTTATGTCGAGGGTCTCGTGGGCAAAAGCGTCGAGGAGTATCTTGTGGCTGCTCAGGAAGCTGATGTAATTGCTTGAGAAATAGAGCATGAACAGGGAGTAGAAGAGCACGTAAACGACTATTATGAGTTCGCGCTGGAAGAGCAGGTAAAAGCCCATATAGACCAGTATGAACATATCGGTGAGCATCATGATGATGTAGCAGAAGCGTATCCAGCGTATCCTGCGGTCATCATCTTCGTCGTAATAGTCCTTGAAACGCTTGCGGCTGCCCACGTAAATCGCATTGAAGCGTATGATGTGATAGACGCACTGCAGCACATGAGCCGCCACGAAAATGCCGGTAAGCACCTTTGTGGCCAGGAGGTGTCCGTGCAGATAAACCCTGGCCAGGGCTATTCCCAGAGCAGCGATTATTATTACATTGATCAGAAAGAGGTCTCGTCCCATGAACTTATCGTCCAGGAGGCTTATGAGGCTGTAGGACATCACCACCGCTGAAACGGCGGTCACAACAAGCATCATCAGGGTGGCGAAACGCGGAAAATCGGCTACATCCCTGTGATAGAGGGTGAACCAGAGCACAGCCGCTATGGCAGCGAAACTGCCGGAAAGAAACTGCTTGGAAGTGCAGAGTCCCCTGGAATAGTCTGAACGCGGAATCTTGATGAGGGCAAAGATCAGCGAAAAACACACCGAGGCGACGAGGTCGATAAGCAGCGACAATTCAAGATATGTATTTATCATATAACAATATCAAGGGTTAAGAATGCGTGCAAAAGTACGAAAGAAAATTAAGATTATGACTATATTTGCCGTTTGTATGAAGAAGAAAGCCAAGAATTTCGAAAACATCAGGACTCCGTTCTATTATTACGATATGGATATCCTGAAAGACACGGCCCGCAAAGTAAGCGAACTGGCCGGGCAATACGGCATCGAAGTCCACTACGCGACCAAGGCCAACGAGAACGCGCGCATTGTCTCCCTGCTGGGCGAATACGGCTTCGGAGTCGATTGCGTCAGCGGCGACGAACTGCGTCTAGCCCTCAACTGCGGCATTGCGGCGGAAAAGATAGTATTCGCCGGAGTCGGCAAGAGCGACGAGGAGATATTGAATGCCGGCATAGCAGGCATTGGCGCCCTGAACGTCGAAAGCGTGCAGGAGCTATATATAATAAATGAAATCGCCCGCAAATACGGCTTCACGGCGAACGTATGCATAAGGGTGAATCCGAACATAGACGCCCACACTTTCAGATACGTCACTTCCGGTCTGAATACCAACAAGTTCGGAGTCTCGGAGAGCGAATTCGACGAACTGGTCGAAATGCTTATGCAGTGCGGGAACGTTCGATTCAGGGGCATACACTACCATATAGGTTCCCAGATCACCGACATCGAAAACGTAACGCGCGACCTCTGCGTGCGCGCAAACAAGGCGGCCGCCTGGTTCGAGTCAAGGGGTCTGAAGGTGGACATGATAAACCTCGGAGGCGGACTGGGAGTGAACTACGACGATCCTTATGCCGAGCCTTTCCCGGATTTCGGTCTCTGGTTCAAAACCATCGCGGAAACCATCGACAGACGGGACGGTCGCACCATTCACGTGGAGCCGGGCCGTTCTCTGGTTGCCCAGTGCGGAGACCTTATCACCAAGGTACTTTTCGTCAAGGAGACGGAAGCGAAATCCTTCGTGGTGGTGGACGCGGGAATGAACAACCTCGTACGTCCCGCCTTCTACGGCTCCTTCCACCTCATAGAAAACCTCAGTGCGGAAGAGCGTCCGACCCTGCCTGCAAACCAGCTGTATGACGTGGTCGGCCCTGTCTGCGAGTCCAGCGACAGCTGGGGCAAGGGACGCCAGCTGCCTCTGACGGTGCGCGGAGACCTGCTCGTGATACACAGCGCCGGCGCCTACGGACAGTCGATGTCTACGCGCTACACCCTGCGTCCCATAGCACAGGCCGTCTATTCCGACCGCATAGATGAGGCGGAAAAAGAATGCAGAATCCTTTAACCGAAATATTATCATAAGAATATATGTTCGAGAATCTCAGTGAAAAGATAGAGAGATCCTTCAAACTGCTCAAGGGAGAAGGCAAGATTACCGAAATCAACATTGCGGAAGCCCTCAAGGACATACGCCGCGCCCTGCTCGATGCCGACGTAAGCTACAAGATCGCAAAGCAGTTCTGCGACGACGTGAAGAAGAAAGCGCTTGGCCAGAACGTGCTCACGGCAGTGAAGCCTCAGCAGATGATCGTGAAGATAGTCCATGACGAGCTTGCCGCGCTGATGGGCAGCGAATACAGCGACATCAACATCAAGGGACAGCCGGCTGTGGTGCTGGTGGCAGGTCTGAACGGTTCGGGAAAGACTACCTTCTGCGGCAAACTGGCCCTCAACATCAAGAGCAAACGCGGAACCAAGGTGCTCCTTGCCGCCTGCGACACCTTCCGTCCGGCAGCCATAGAGCAGCTCAAGACCCTGGGTGCCCAGGTCGGCGTCACCGTTTACACCGAAGAAGGCGTAAAAGACCCTATATCTATTGCACAAAATGCCATTCACAAGGCCAAGGCCGAGGGCTATCCGGTAGTCATAGTCGATACCGCCGGACGACTTGCAGTGGACAAGGAGCTGATGGACGAGATTTCAGCCCTGCACGCTGCAGTCAAGCCAAGCGAAACCCTCTTCGTAGTGGATGCGATGACCGGTCAGGACGCAGTGGAGACCGCCAAAGCCTTCAATGAGAGACTGGATTTCGACGGAGTCGTACTCACCAAAATGGATGGTGACACCCGCGGAGGTGCGGCTCTCTCGATAAGGGCGGTAACGGGCAAACCGATCAAATTCATTTCCACAGGCGAGAAGATGGAGGCCCTCGACGTCTTCCATCCGGAGCGTATCGCAGACCGCATACTTGGCATGGGCGACGTGGTTTCCCTCGTGGAGAAAGCTCAGGAAGCGTATGACGAGAAGGAAGCCCGCGAGCTGAAGAAGAAACTCGCCAAGGACCAGTTCACCCTTATGGACTTCTACAACCAGATTCAGCAGGTCAAGAAAATGGGCGACATCAAGGAACTCGCATCGATGCTTCCGGGCGTAGGCAAGGCCATCAAGGATGTCGATATCGACAACGAAAAGGCCTTCAAGGGCATCGAAGCCATAATAATGTCAATGACCCCGGCCGAAAGGGAGCGTCCGGAGATAATCAACGGCAGCCGCCGCAAGAGAATCGCAGACGGCTCCGGGACATCGCTTCAGGAAGTCAACAAGCTGCTCAAGCAGTTCGAGGGCACCCGCAAGGCAATGAAGCAGTTTATGGGCGGCAATATGAAGAAGAAGAGACTATGGTAAGACACATCATACTCTGGAAACTCAAAAGCGAGCTCGGCGAGGCTGAGAAAAGCGCCGTCAAGAAAGAAATCAAAGCCGGCCTGGAAGCCCTGAAAGGTCAGATTCCCGGTCTGATTGACATCAAGGTGATCATCGACGGACGGCTGGACTCCTCCAATGCGGACCTTATGCTCGACAGCCTGCTCGAATCGGAGGAGGCATTGAAGGGCTATGCAGTCCATCCTGCGCACGTCGCTGTCGCCAACGGCAAAGTCCGGCCATATACCGAACTCCGCTGCTGTCTCGATTTCGAAGTGGACTAAGACTTACTCGTGTTCTTTGAAGCGCTTTGCGGCCAGTTCCTCCCATTCGGTGCCGGGACGGCCGTAATTTGCGTAAGGCCATATCGATATACCGCCCCTCGGGGTAAACAGCCCGGTCACCTCTATATACTTGGGGTCCATCAGGGCGATCAGGTCCTTCATTATTATGTTCACACAGTCCTCGTGGAAATCTCCGCGGTTGCGGAAGCTGAAGAGATAGAGCTTGAGGCTCTTGCTCTCGACCATCTTCAGGTCCGGGACATAACTGATGCGTATTTCGGCAAAGTCCGGCTGTCCGGTTATGGGACATAGGCTGGTGAACTCAGGGCAGTTGAACCTTACCCAATAGTCATTATCCGTGTGCCTGTTCATAAAAGTCTCAAGCACTTCAGGGGCATAGTCATCCCTGTAAACCGTCTTGCTGCCGAGGGATTTCAGGCCCTCTCCTTTTCTTGTCTGGTCCATAGCGAATTACCGGAGATCTCCGATTTTGAAAGGATTGTAGGAAATATGACCGTCATACACATCCTCTCCTTCGATTTTCTTTACCTTTTTAACGACGGTCATAGTCACAGGGAGAATGATTATCTCGTAGAGAGTCTTTACAATTATCTGGGTGAGCATCAGTTTAAGCATATTGCCTGCTTCGAGGCCCCAGAATGCGATAGGGAAGAAAATCAGGGAATCTATGGTCTCCCCCGCTATGGTGGAGACTATTGCCCTGAGCGAGAAACGCTTGCCTGAACTGGCGACCTTCATCCTGCTCATTACCCAGGCATTGACGCTCGAGCCGCTCACAAAGGCAAGCATAGAAGCAAGGGTGATGCGTGGGGCCAGGGCGAATACATAGTCGAAATGGGCGCCGCCATCCCAGAACGGAGCTGCCGGAAGCAGACGGACGAGCTGGGCCGTAAGCACGACAAAGAAGTTCATTGCGAAGCCTGTCCAGATGACAAGACGCGCCTTCTTGTAACCCCAGACCTCGACAATACAGTCATTGAGTATGTACGAGACCGGGAAAATGACAACTCCTCCCGTCAGAGAGATGGCTCCGAGTACGAAAAGTTTGGTTTCAAAAAGATTCGAGGCGATGAGACATACATTGAAAAGTATGGCCATCAGGAGGAAACAGACCGAGAAGGAAACAGTCCTTCCATTTGGAGAATTATTCATAATACCTTGTTTTTTAAGTGGTTACCAAGCACACTGCCGAAGTCCGACCAAAATGACGGCCCTGTCGGCGATATTTCAGGGCGCAAATATAGCTAATTTGGATTAAAGTTAAAATTATATAACTTTGCTTGCCTGCTTATGGAGAGGCTGAAAACGCAAACTAAAATCTTAAACTGAAATGGCTATTGAAATTCACATCGCTGCCTCCAGGAAGGAAATGGAACTTTTCTGTTCTTTCCCGAACGTCTTGTACAAAGGCAATCCCTATTATGTCCCCACTCTAGAAGCCGACGATTTCAAGACTTTTGACAGGAAGCAGAATGCCGCATTCGAATTTTGCCAGGCCGAATATTTCCTTGCTTACAAGGACGGAAAACTTGTCGGACGCTGCGCGGCAATCATCAACCCACGCGCGAATGAAGCTTGGAAATGCAGGAAGGTCCGCTTCGGCTGGATTGATTTCATCGATGATACCGAAGTGTCCGCAGCCCTGCTGAAGTCTGTCGAGAAATGGGGCAAAGAGAGGGGTATGGAGGAAATAGAGGGACCCCTGGGCTTCACCGACTTCGACACCGAGGGCATGCTTGTGGAAGGCTTCGAGGAAGAAGGGACATTGATAACCTTCTACAATCACGAGTACTATAAGCATCATCTCGAGGCGCTCGGCTACAGAAAATGCACAGACTGGCTTGAAAGGCGCATCACCATACCGGAAAAGCTCGACGAAAAGTACCTCAAGCTCGCCCGCATAGTGGCAGAGAGGAACAAGATTCACGTGGTACGCTACACCCGCAAGGAAATCAAACGAATGGACATAGGGCAGAAGCTCTTCGACCTTGTAAACCGTACCTATTGCAAGCTCTACGGTTACTCCATACTGTCCAAGAAACAGATTGACCAGTATGTGAAGCTCTACCTTTCGCTTGTGGACCTCAGGTATGTCTCGTTCGTGAATGACGAAAACGACAATCTGGTGGCTTTCGGCGTAATGCTTCCTTCTATGAATGAAGCTCTGCGCAAGTCAGGTGGCCGTTACCTTCCTTTCGGATGGTGGCATCTGTTCAAAGCCCTTTACTTCAGCAAGGCCGACACCATAGAGATGCTGCTTATTGCAGTCGAACCTTCCCTTCAGTCCAAAGGCGTTCCGGCAATGCTCATAACGGACCTCTTCTCCAGAGTTGTTGAGGGCGGTTTCAAGTATGCAGAGACCAACCCCGAACTCGAGGACAATTACGCTGTCGCCAACCTTTGGAACGGATTCGATCTTCGCCAGCACCGCCGCCGCAGAGTCTATGGCAAGGCCATAGAACTCTGACGTTTGCGGCTGTATGACAATTAACGGAGTGCGTCTATGACGTTCTCCATACGCACACCGCGGGAGCCCTTTATCAGAATGGTCGCTCCCGCGATCTGTTTTCTGCGAAGGTAATCGGCAAGGGCCTCGGAAGATTCGAAACTGTCTCCGCTCCTGGCGAACTCACTGCCCACGAAACAGGCGGAAGTCAATTGTCCGGATGCAATCATAGACTCGACACGGCGACGCAGCTTCAGGTGTTCCGCAGCGGAATCTTCACCCAGTTCCCTCATATCTCCCAGAAGGGCAATCTTGAAATCAGCCACGATTCCGGCAAAGTTGTCCAAAGCCACCTCCATACTGGACGGATTGGCATTGTAGGCATCCACTATGAGGGTATTTCGGGAAGTACGGAGCATCTGCGAGCGGCTGTTGGCAGGCTCATAGGCCGAGATGGCTGCGGCAGCTTCCTTCAGTTCCACTCCGAAATAGCGGCCAACTGCAAGGGCGGCCATCACATTGTCGGCATTGTATGCCCCAACGAGTCTGGTGTCTATCTCCAGCCCGTCCACGACGAGGCGCAGGAAAGGATGCTCCGCATCGCAGGGCAGCAGGCGGGCGCCCTCGGAGTGCACGCCGTAGGGAACGGCCTTGAGTCCGGGCCTTTCCCCAAGCATTTCCCTCAAGTGTTCATTGTCCTGATTGACAAAGACAATACGGCTTGACGAGGGAGCCGTTGCGATATAATCGTAGAGCTCACCCTTTGTCTTCTTTACGCCCTCGAAACTGCCGAAGCCCAGCAGATGGGCCTTTCCGACATTGGTAATCAGGCCATAGTCGGGATGGGCGACCTCGACCAGGCTGACTATGTCGCCGGGATGGCTGGCCCCCATTTCGACCAGGCCTATCTGAGTCTGTCCAGTGAAGGAAAGCAGGGTCAGCGGCACTCCTATGTCATTGTTCAGATTGCCTTGAGTGGCGGAAACCCTGTAGCGTGTGGAAAGCACGGCCCTTATCAGTTCCTTTGTAGTGGTCTTGCCGTTGGTGCCGGTAAGGGCTATGACCGGCAGTCTGCCGCCTGAGACGCGAAGGCTTTCCCGGTGAAGACTGGCCAGGGCCCTGAGGGTCTGGAAAGTGCTGTCCACGAAGATGAGACGTCCGTCAGTGTCTGGGCAGCTTTTCTCCACCACGGCATAGGCGGCACCGGCTTCGAGTGCCTTCATCGCATAGAGATTGCCGTCGAAGTTCTCGCCCTTGAGAGCCAGAAAAAGTTCACCGCCGCTTATCTTGCGGCTATCAGTCGTCAATCTTCCCCCGCAACGGAGGAAGATTTCATAAATCTGTTCCAGTTCCATTAAGTAATTTGTGAAGATTGCTAACGTCCCGTGCTGCCGAAACCGCCCTCTCCCCTTTCGGTCTCATCAAGGGAGGCGACCTCTGTCCATTCCACCCTGGCACAACGGGCCACTACCATCTGGGCCACCCTCTCGCCCGGATTGATGACAAAATTGTCTCCGGAGAGGTTGATGAGGCAGACCTTGACCTCTCCTCTGTAATCGGCGTCTATGGTGCCGGGAGCATTGGCCACGGTCACGCCATATTTGCAGGCAAGGCCGCTGCGGGGGCGTATCTGAGCCTCATATCCTTCCGGGAGGGCTATATATATGCCCGTAGGAACGAGAAAACGCTCCGAAGGATGGAGCACGATTGGCACATCGATGTCCGCCTTGAGGTCCATTCCTGCGGAAAGGGCTGTTGCATAAGCGGGGAGATTATGCTTAGACCGGTTTACGATCTGGAGCTTGACAGTTTCAATTGACATATACTTGAATTTAATTGGTTTTCATATAATTCCATAACTCATCGGCACTCCTGAAAGGGAAGTCTTCGGTCGGGTAGCGTCCGCACTCGGAATCGAACAGCCAGCGTTGCACAAGGAGGGATTTCTCCCTGCCGAAAACAAGCGTCAGCAACTGTAATGTAGCCGCCCAAAGATCCTCATCGTCCACATCGGCAGACGACAGGTCTTTTTCATATTGACTCCTCAGACGGTCAATCAGGAGGAGGAATTCATCTTTATCCATTGCCATCGGTTATTATTTTCAGCAAAGCTACAACGCCAATTATGGTACTCAAAATTACGGATAGCCAAAAGCATACGGCTATCCGTCACAGCCGCAGCCCCCTTTTTCCAAGTCTTCCAGCAGAGGGGAGATTTCTTCGTAAGTGTATCCTCTTCCGAGGGCCCAGCGCAGAATCTTCAGTCTCCGCTGAGGGTCGTCGCGCAGTACCCCGTAACGGGATTCGAGCAGCTTCCTCAATCTGTTTTCGGCAAGCGTCGCATCCACGTCAGCGATAGCCTCACGTATTATCTCTTCATCTATATCTTTGTTTTTCAAGGCATAACGTATCTTTACCGCGCCCCATCCGTCCAATGAGGACTTGTCCCTGGCGAAAGCCGAAGCGTAACGCCTGTCGGAGAGATATCCGTCCTTGCACAGAGACGAAAGAATGGCCTCCTCGTCCAATCCGCCTTTCAGGCGTATCTTGCGTCTGATCTCGCTGCTGCAGCACTCACGTCTGGAGCATAGCCGCCTGAGCGAATCGAGCATCTTCTCATTCTCTCCCATTTCGTCAATAAGTTCTCCTTATATTCAGAAAATATATCCCATACTTATATATATGCCCGGCAGACGGGTAAGATTCGACCAGTGCAGGTTTACGGAAAGCGGGCCGACAATGGAGTTGTACGCATATTCGACTCCGCCGCCTATATAGTCGCGTCCCTGACCGAAAGTGGCGAAACGGTGGCAGTCGCGCGCATAGTTAAGCATTCCAGTCACATAATGGTTCTTGCCTATCCTGAACTGGAAATCGGTCCTGACCATCATCATTATATTGTCCAGCTGGGTGGCATAGTTCAAGCCTATGAAAGGCACCTGCTGGTCCATATAGCGGCCGAACAGGCTGCCTCCCATCATATTCATAAACGGATAAGGTACCGTAGGAGCCGGATTTTCTTCCTTGCGGCGACGGAAAGCCTCGGGGCTCAACAGCCAGCGGAAATTGTAGGAAGGAATGAAAGTAAAGAAATCTCCGCAGGGAACTATGAAGCGCCCGTTCATGGCAAGAGTGTGGAAGTTGTTGAAATCCAGGCCTTTGCCGAAGCCCGCGAAGGTCCATCCATAGTAAAGGCCCACAAAATAGCCCCTGGTCGGGTAGTAGTAGCGGTCGTAAGTCTGGTCGCTGGCATCCAGATAGATGGTGAAGAAATCGGAGTTGCGGGAGCTTATCTCGTAACGGGCAATGCCCCTGCGGTCCAGACTGTCGGTGATATTGCCCAGGGAGAAGAATTCATTGCGCAGACCTCCCCTGAGGCCCACCCTCTTCCACTTGATGTTGGAGACATACACGTCAGCGGCAACTTTCCAGATGCTGGTCGTGGAGCGTTCCGGATTGATTCCGTCAGTGCTGGTGCCCAGGTTCATCCTGCCTATGTCGCTGAAAGCGGCCTTGAACTCGGCATTGATGGTAGGAGACTTGGGGCTGTCATAGGAGTAGAGGAGGGACAGACTCGGGTTCGCGCTTACCTTTGCATTGAGATTGAAGCGTGAACCCTGCATCTTGCGGGCATTGAGACCGAGATTGAGATTTCCTACAAATATCTCCTCGGTATCGAAACGCGCTCCCAGGCCTATCTGGTGCACAGGTCCCTTGACGCAGTGCAGAACCAGCTTGTAAGGTTCGCTTTCTCCCGAGAGGGAATAGGTCACGCTGTCGAAACTCTGGTAGGATACTATCTTCCCCACAATGTGGTCCATTTTCTCCTTGTTGACCAGGCCTCCCGGAATGAGGCCCACGTGATCGAGGAGCCATCTGCTTTCCTTGTCCGTCAGACCTACAATCTCTATTTCGTTTATTCTCACAGAGTGTTCGGCTATATTCACGGCCTTGCGGCTCTGTCTCTCCGCCACTTCGCGCCGTCCCAGAAGGTCCCTGACTGCAATCAGCGCCGAATCCGCCTTTACCGCGGCCTCATATCCGCGTTCCAGTATCACTTCTATGCTGGCATCGTCGAAACTCAGCATTCCGTATTCCGGCAGGTACGGCTTTATTTTCACGTCTGCGGCGTTTTCGTTCGCTATGAAGGAATCGGCGCCGAGCATATCTACGCCCTGGCTGAGTATGTCGGCCAGATTGTTGACGTCCGAATATTCCTTCTTCGCATTGGAGAGCTCTACTCCTATAACTATGTCGGCGCCCAGTTCACGGGCCAGAGCGACCGGATAATTGTCCCTCATACCGCCGTCCACCAGCACCATACCTTCCGTCCTGACAGGCGAATAGAGTATGGGGATGGACATCGTGGAGCGCAGCGCGAGCGGGAGTTCTCCGCTGTACCATCGCTTGGCCTGGAGACTCACCATATCCGAGGAAGTGCAGAAGAGAGGGGTAGGCAGGTCAAGGAAGTCCATCTCGTCACTATAGCCCACGGTGATGCTGTTGATCAGGTTCATAACGTTCTGGCCCGGCACGTAGCTCTCCGGCAGGCTGGCCATGAAATTGTCCTTGATCAAAGACTTCTCATCCTCGGCGCCGATGGACAGGTGCTTGCGGGAAGGACTGGAAAACTGATAGGCGTATTCCTGACGCTGCCTGTAATAGTCCTTTTCGTAGTAGAAAGGTATGCATATCTGATGCTGACCCTTATAGGTCATCTCATTGAGGGATATGTACTTGCGTGGCTGCTTGTCGGTAATGAGATAGGACCAGTCCGCCTCCGAAACCAATTTCTCCATATCATCGGGGCCATAGCCCAGCGAGTACATTCCGCCTATGAGGCCGCCCATACTGGTTCCCAGCACCATATCGACAGGGATGCCCAGTTCCTCTATGCGCCGTATCGCCCCTATGTGGGCAACACCCTTGGCGCCGCCTCCGCTCAGGACCAGAGCCACCACGGGACGGGTGCTTCTGATGGAATCCATCCTGGCCCTGACCGCGACAACCTTGGCCGAGTCGATCCTGTGGTTTATTCCATAGCTGTAAATTTCAGACTGTGCCCCCGCTTCCGAGGAAGCAGACTGTGCTCCCGCTTCTGCGGAAAACAGAAGCGAAAGCAGGACGCCGGTCAAAAATATTTCACAACACTTTTTCATCTTTCAACTTATTTTTTCTCCGCATGTTTGCCTGCAAGCATTCCGCAGGCGGCAAATATGTCCTCTCCCCTGGACGCACGTATCGTGGTCGTGATGCCCTGGCGGTTCAGCCTGTCACAGAAGGCCTCCATCACCGCCGGGGATGGACAATCATAAGGGAAATCGGGGATGCGGTGGAAGCGGATCAGGTTGACCCGGCATTCCAGTCCCCGAAGCAGCATTGCAAGCGCGTCGGCGTGCCTCTTGTCGTCGTTGAAGCCTGCAAACATAGTATATTCGAAACTGACCCTGCGCTGTCCGCTGAAGTCGTATTGTCTGAGCAGTTCCACGACATTTTCAATGGGCCAGGCTTTCTGGGCAGGCATCACGCTGAGTCTCTCCTCCGGGAAAGGATTGTGAAGACTCACCGCAAGGTGGCACTTGCATTCATCGAGATAGCTGCGCAGCTGCGGAAGCACTCCAATGGTCGAGAGGGTAATCCTCTTCGGACTCCAGGCGAAGCCCCAGGGCGCGGTCAGGACCTCGATTACCCTGAGCACCTGAGAATAATTGTCCAAAGGCTCGCCCATACCCATAAAGACGGTGTTGGTCAGAAGCTCCGCCTCATCTATGGCTATGAATTGGGAAAGTATGTCGGAAACGCTCAGGTTGCCGTGGAAGCCCTGGCGGCCGGTCATACAGAAATGGCAGCCCATCTTGCAGCCGGACTGGCTGGATACGCAGAGCGTGCGCCTGTCCCGGTCCGGGATCATAACGGCTTCCACCGCGCCGGAAGAGGGTTCGCTGACAGGGAAGAGATATTTACGCGTGCCGTCCGACGACTCGGCGAAGCCCATATATGCGTTGACACCCAATTCGTATCTTTCTTTCAGCGTCTCGCGTCCTGCCTTGCTGATATCGGTCATATCGTCGATGCTGCGCACCTTGCGCACATACATCCAGCGCGCCATCTGTTTGCCCGCGTATGCAGGCAGGCCGCATTCCTTTGCAAGCTCCGAAAGCTCGGAAGGAGTCATCCCAAGCAATTTCAATTTTCCCATAATCACAAATTTAATAATTTTCGCAAATGGGCTCCTTTTCAGAAAGCAAATACAAAGACAAAATTACAATATTGTGGATAAAAATCCGTATCATTGCATTATGAAGAAACTCATTTTCACTCTTATCCTGAGCATTTCAGGCCTTTCCTGTCTTGCTCAGCCGAAAGTCGTCCTCGGCGACCCTTTCAAATCATCCGGACTCGACAATATATATGACTTCGATGCGCAGATTTGCACTGCGGCGCCGAAAGGCTACGAGGCCTTCTATATCAGCCACTACGGACGCCACGGCTCACGTTATCCCTACACCGCCACCGTCGCGACGGCGCTGCTGGATATGCTGCACGAGGCCGGGGAAAAGGAGAATCTCAGTGAGTACGGCAGCGGGCTTATGGCCAGACTGGAACTCTTTATGGAAAAGGCGGGCAACCATATCGGCGAACTCACAGACCTGGGCAGGCAGCAGCAGTACCGGCTTGCCGGAGAAATGGCCGAACGCTATCCGCAGGCCTTCCGCAAGGGAGCCGTCGTAACGGCCCAGGCCTCGTCCTCACCCAGGTCCATCCTGAGCATGGCATCTTTCTGTACGGCCCTCGCCCGGAAATATCCGTCCATACGCATCGACCAGTTCCAGGGCTTTGCCGAGACTCAGGCTACCGCTCCCAATATGGGACGCAACCCACTGAGAATCAAGGGCCCGGGGCTTGGGAACCCCTACAGGGAAAGTCCCGCGGAATTTATGCAGAGGCGCTTCCCCGAGTTTACCGAAACCGTGCTGGGAAAAATGTTCAGGGACCCCTATGCCGCGCTCGGAGACAGAGATGTGCAGTATCTCATGGACCACATCTACATGCTGATAGGCGGAATGAACAGTCTCCCTGACGGAGTCCGTATGGACTTCTCGGACATAGCAACGCCTGAAACCCTCGCCAGAATGTGGGAACTGGACAATTACCAGCGCTTCTGTGAATACATAGTCTACACCGCCTCCTGCTGCTCTGTCTTCAAGGACATTATCGAGCGTGCCGATGCCAGGCTTGCCCTGCTGGATTCCGCTGCGGGAAAGCTTGAAGGGAGAGCTGAGGGAAGAGCCGAGGGGGCCGACCTGCGTTTCGGTCACGACCACGTTCTGATGTCCCTCCTGATGATTGCAGACATAGATTCCTTTGGAGAACTCCCGGAGAATCCCGATGAACTGGGTCACGTGTTCCAGACCTTCCGTTCCCCTATGGCAGCCAACCTGCACTTTGTTTTCTACCGCCCGAAGAACGGAAGGGGGCCCATCCTTACCGGGCTTTCCCTCAACGGACAGCCCGCCCGCCTGAGCGCATTGGACAAGGAACTGGGGATCTCGCCGGATGAAAGCGCCTTCTACCGCTGGGACGATGTTAAGGCCTGGTTCGAAAAGCGCTTCTCCCAGCTGTGTGACTGACGTTCGTGTACTTACCGCGGCGGTTCCAGCAGCGATTCCAGATTCTTATTGGGCGAGTGCTTAGGCGATGGTCGTTGAGCGTGGCGGCCTTTTAGGCGGGTGCTGCGGCGATGGCCGTTGAGCGTGGCGGCCTTTTAGGCGGGTGCTGCGCACCCTCGGCGGCAAAAACATAGGGAAATGCCGCCTCCGGGCGCATCAGCACTCGCTTTTGCCGCCACTGTCGAAGCTGCGTCGAGCCCGCCCCATGCAAACATCCAAGGCAAGACGCGTCGTCAACGCATGATGGAACGCGTGCTGGGGATTTGCTGAGGGTGTGATACTTTCTGCAGCGAATCTCCGCGTCCGATTCTAATTTTCTTTGCCGCAGAGAAGAATGGCCCGCCTGCAGTGGTTGTAGCGGCAACGATGTCCGCGTCCGATTCTAATTTCGTCGCGGCGAAGAAGAATGGTTTCGCCTGCAGCGGCCGTGGCGACTACGATCTTCCGCGTCCGATTCTAATTTTTGTAGCCGCAAAGGAGAATGGTTTCGCCTGCAACGGCCGAAGCAGCAACGAGGTCCGCGTCCGATTCTAATCTTCGTCGCCGCAAAAAAAATGGTTTCGCCTGCAGAACGGTTTCATCGCTGCAGTGATTCCTGATTTCAAGCCCAAACTTGGGAATCGATGCAAGCTTTTCCCGGTTTAAGCCTTCTTGCGTGCATCGATTCTTGATTTCAGGGCCAGACTTGGGAATCGATGCAAGTTTTCTCCGTTTAAACCCTCTTTCGTGCATCGATTCTTGATTTCAGGCTCAGACTTGCGAATCGATGCAAGGTTTTGCCTGTTTACCCCCTCTTTCGTGCATCGATTCTTGATTTCAGGCCCAGACTTGGGAATCGATGCAAGCTTTTCCCTGTTTACCACCTCTTTCGTGCATCGATTCTTGATTTCAGGCACAGACTTGAGAATCGATGCAAGCTTTTCCCTGTTTACCCCCTCTTGCGTGCATCAATTCTTGATTTCAGGCTCAGACTTGCGAATCGATGCAAGGATTTCCCTGTTTAAGCCCTCTTGCGTGCATCGATTCTTGATTTCAGGCTCAGACTTGCGAATCGATGCAAGGATTTCCCTGTTTAAGCCCTCTTGCGTGCATCGATTCTTGATTTCAGCCCTAGACTTGGGAATCACTGCAGGTTTTGCCTGGAAACGCCCTCGGCCCTGCAGTGAGTCTTGATTTGATGGGGTGAATTTGGGAATCGCTGCAGCATCATCGTAGCTGCACGGAAGAACGGCCCGCCTGCAGAATGACCGTAGCGGACGCAGGCGGGGACAGGATGCCACGAAGGCGGCATAATCCTAAGTAAAAAGCCGTCGGAGTTTCAAGGCAGACCATCAACTTCATCGAGACCGGCCGCTATATGCCCTCGACTGTCGTGGCCCTGAAGATCGCCAGATACTTCGGAAGACACGCCGACGAAATCTTCCAGCTCGAAGAAAACGACTGATTCATAAATCAGCAACTTAACAAATAGACAGAACCTATCCTCGGCAGTACTTCCTTATTGTCGAGGATTATATTTTGTGCATTTGTCCATAAAATGGATGGCAAGAAGAATTTTCTATCTTTGTAGAACCCTCTGGAGGGGGCTATAAGTAAACTTGTATATGGAAGACAATAGAGGTGATATTCTGATGTATCAGACTGTAGACGGCAAAACTGCTATTGAAGTTATGCTGTCAAATGATACTGTGTGGTTGACAATCGATAAGATGGCCGAGCTGTTTCAGCGCAATAAATCAACAATTTCGAGACATATAAAGAATATTCTTGAGTGCGGGGAACTGGCAGCAGATTCAGTTGTTGCATTTTTTGCAACAACTGCCACTGATAATAAAGTGTATAATGTACAATATTTTAATCTAGACATGATTATCAGTGTCGGTTATCGCGTTAACTCCATCAGAGGTGTACAGTTCCGAATGTGGGCGACATCCGTGCTTCGCGAATACCTTATCAAAGGTTTTGCAATGAATGATGCATTATTGAAGAATGCCGGCGGAGGAAACTATTTTGATGAACTTCTTTCCCGAATACGCGATATACGTTCATCTGAGAAAGTCTTCTATAGGAAAGTTCTCGAAATTTATGCTTTAAGCATTGACTATGACCCACGTGCCGAGGCTACAAAACAGTTCTTTGCCACCGTGCAGAACAAGATCCACTATTCTGTACATGGTCATACTGCAGCAGAAATCATATACGAGAGGGCCGATGCCGATAAGGATTTTATGGGTCTTACAACATGGACAGGAGCCCTTCCTACAAGAACCGATGCTGAATATGCGAAGAACTATCTTTCTGCAGAAGAGATTGAAACACTGAACCTTATTGTCAACCTCTATCTGGATTTTTCAGAGTTGCAGGCAAAAAGCCATACGCCGATGTACATGAAGGACTGGCTTGTCAAACTTGATGATTTTCTGAAACTTTCCGGCAAAGACCTCCTGACGCATAGCGGAAGGATATCGGCAGAAGTGGCCAAGAAGAAAGCAGGTGAAGAATATGCAAAATTTCATCAGCGTACTATGTATGAACTGTCTCCGGTGGGATTGCATTTCATCGAGAATTTCGAAAAAGAG
>SFJB01000021.1 GCA_004555145.1 Bacteroidales bacterium
TATTTGATATACCTCGATGCGGTATGAATTCAAAAATTTCTTATATTCGCAATTGTAAAGACATTGTTAAATGTCATTCCAATTACAAAACTTGAATTAATGTAACAGGTATGGAAATCAAACAAGCTACAAGAATCCAGACATCCATTTTGAATGCAGCTGAGAAGAAGGTATTGGTGTGGTTGGCGAACAGAATGCCGAAATGGGTGAGCTCGGATATGCTGTCGTTCGTGGGCTTTCTGGGTGCCCTCATAATATGTGCAGGATTCATACTGTCTTCCGTCAATATCAATTTCCTCTGGCTGGCATCGTTCGGTCTGCTAGTCAATTGGTTCGGTGACTCTCTTGACGGAACCCTTGCACGGGTGCGCAAACATCAGAGACCCCTTTATGGATATTATCTCGACCATATGCTGGACGGGATCAATGAGAGCCTGATGTTCATAGGTGCCGGCCTTTCTTCCCTTATGCATCTGTCCATAGCGATGGGCGTGCTGGTACTCTACCTCCTTCTCACCATCAACGTAAGCATCAATGCCCACCTGAAAAAGGAATTCAAACTCACTTATGCCAAGATGGGGCCTACGGAGTTCAGGATTATCATTATGATAGTCAACAGCCTGTTCATCTTCATCAAGCCTCTTCGCGACTATTGTCTGCCTTTCCGGATCCTTGGATTCACCTCTATGCTGAGCGCCCTCGACCTGGTGGCTATATTCATCATATTCGTGCTTGCGCTTATGCTGATTTTCACCATGATAGCCGATCTGCGCGACTACGACAGGATGGACCCGAAAAGCTGGTAGGAAATGAATGTCTGGCTGGGTGTATTTTTCCTGATCGTTCTGATCAGTACCATTGTGGTGCTCATAGCCGAGAACCGGCATCCGGTACGGACGCTGGCCTGGCTGCTCGTGCTCATCTTCCTTCCCGTCGTGGGGCTTGTACTGTACTTCCTTTTTGGAATTGACAAGAAGCACAGGCGCCTTATTTCCGATTCCGAACTCCGGAGATTGAAACGGCACACGTCCGAGCTATATGCCGAGCAGATTTGCGAAAACCCTCCCTCCGGTCAGAGGGATCTTGTGAACCTGCTGCGGAGCGCAAACCTGTCATATCCTCTGAACGGCAACGATGTCCGCACATACACCGCCTTCGATGCTATGTTAAGCGACCTGCTCGCAGACCTCGAATCCGCACGTGACCACATCCATTTCGAGTTTTTCAAGTTCGAGGACGACGCCACCGGACGCCGCGTGGAAGAGATTCTCACCCGCAAGGCAAGGGCAGGCGTGGAGGTTAGGGTGCAGTACGATGATGCCGCCAATCTCGGGCACAGGTCCTTCTTCAGGCGTATGAAGGCAAGCGGGGTGATGGTGCAACCTTTCATCAAGGTGCGTCTCCCCCTGCTATCGAGCGACACCAATTACCGCAACCACCGCAAGGTCGTGGTGGTTGACGGACGCGTGGGCTACATTGGCGGTATGAATATCGCCGAGCGCTATTCCACCGGCATTCGAGGAGGTATATGGCGGGATACGCATATGCGCGTGTGCGGGCCTGCGGTATCGGAGATGCAGACGGCTTTCCTGGTGGACTGGCAGTTCTCTTCTAAGCAGCTGCTCGACTCGGAGCGCTACTATCCGCGCCTGGAGCCTCAGGGCAAGGTGATGATGCAGGTTACGACCTCGGGACCTATGGATGAGTGGAGAGTGATAATGCAGGGCATAGTACAGATGATAAGCCAGAGCCAGAAGTACATCTACATCCAGTCGCCTTACCTCATCCCTACCGAACCTGTTCTGCTGGCATTGCGCAACGCGGCGCTTTCCGGGGTGGACGTAAGGATCATGATTCCGTATCGCGGAGACAAGGGCATTGTGCCGCCACTGGCATCCAGATCCTATGTCAAGGATGTGATTACAGCTGGGGTGAAGGTTTACTTTTATGAATACGGCTATATGCATTCCAAGGCTATAGTGTCGGATGACAAGCTAGTCACCATAGGCTCAACCAATATGGATGTGCGCAGCTACGAGCAGGATTTCGAGATCAATGCCTTTATTTATGACAGGGAGGTCGCGCTCAGGACCAGAGATGCTTTTCTGGCAGACCAGGAGCACGCCTGGCTTGTGGATCCCGCCAAGTGGGAAGCCCGTCCCTTCTACAAGCGTTTTCTGGAATCCCTTGCACGCCTTATGTCCCCTCTGCTGTAGAGCGGTGGGGATTATACGAAAAAGACCGGCTGAAACAGTCGGTCTTTTTGTGGTGCTGGCAGGAGTTGAACCGGCGACACATGGATTTTCAGTCCATTGCTCTACCACCTGAGCTACAGCACCTTCTTTGTGTTTCCGTAGGGGAGTGCCCTAACGGGAATGCAAAGGTAGCAATTATTTTCAATCTTGCAAAGGATTCAAGAAAAAACTTTAAAAATTCTTTTCTTTATCCCAAAGCGGACTTGAGTTGCGTGAGGGCGGAGGCAAGCAGGGAACGCGGGCAGGCTATGTTGAGCCGCATAAATCCCTCGCCGCCGGGACCGAACATGGCGCCGTCATTGAGGGCTAGACCGGCCCTGTTTACGAAAAGGTCCACCAAGTCCTTCTGCTCCAGACCGAGTTTGCGACAATCGAGCCATACCAGGAAGGATGCCTGCGGACGCACCGGATGGATTTCAGGAAGATTTGCAGCAAACCACCCGCATACATATTCCACATTGCCTTCCACGTATGCCAGCATCTCATTCCTCCAGGCGAGGCCCTGCTCACTGTATGCTGCCCTTGTGGCTTCGAGGGCAAAGATTGTTGGATCATCCAACTCACAGGATTCCAGATACCTGAAGAATTTCTCCCTCAGCTCGGCATTCTTTATGATGCAGTAGGAACTGACTATGCCGGCAATGTTGAAGGTCTTGGAAGGGGCCATGAAAGTGATGCTGCAAAGTTCAGCATCTTCGCTGACGCTGGCAAAAGGAATGTGCTTCCTTCCTCCCAGCACCATCTCGGAGTGGATTTCATCGGATATGACAACAATGCCCCTGCGGCAGCATATCTGAGCGAGCCTAGAGAGCGTTTCCCTGGAGAAGCATATTCCGCAGGGATTGTGGGGATTGCTGAGTACAAGCATCTTGGTGCGGGGACCGATCAGCTTTTCCAGGCCTTCGAAATCCATCTCATAGCTCTGGAGAAAGCCCTCCTGGTCATAAACAGGGATGAGTGGATTGTTCACCACCTCAAATCCGCAGGCCTGAGGTACAAGTCTGAACGGGTGATATACAGGAGGCTGAATTACAACCTGGTCGCCAGGAGAGAGAAAACACCTCTGGGCTAGGCCTATGCCCTTGACTATGCCGGGGATGAAGCACATCTCCTCCGGCTTTACGTTCCAGTTATGCAGCCTCTCCACCCAGGAGGCGAGGCGGGAGAAATAGTCTCCTTTTATAGTGTATCCGAAAATTGGATGGTCCAGGCGACGGCGCAGGGCATCGACTATGAAGTCGGGGGTCTTGAAATCCATATCCGCGACCCAGAGGGGTATGAGGTCTGCGCGTCCATACCGTTCCTCCAAAGCGTCGTATTTCAAGCAGGACGTGCCACGCCTTTCAATCACTTCATCAAAGTTGTACATAATTCAAAAAGAAGTATCTGATATGGTGCAAAATTAGTAATTATTTTTTTGTATATTCGCGGCCAAGTTCAACTAAATCCATTTTTATGTTAAGAAATGAAGAAACTACTTTATTCGATTGCGGCATTGCTGCTCTGCTCTCTTGCGCACTCGCAAGAGGCTGACAATCTCGGTAGTTACGCCGAGGTGAAACTTATTTCACGCCTTGACCTGAACCCGAATTACAGTCTCGGTGATTCCGAGATGGGTTTCGACTTTGGCAATTCATTATTCTGTACAACATTCGAGGGCGCTGCATCCGAGCATTTCTCCTGGTTCATCTGCAACCACTGGTTCAGCGCGAGCGGCTTCAAATGGCCGTATCAAAATCTCGGACGATCGGACGAGACCAACTGGCTGGATTACTGCTATGCCGACTTCTCGTTCGGAAACTGGACTTTCAGACTAGGAAAAGACTTTATGGCCACCGGCGGTTTTGAAGGTGACACCTGGGATTGGGATGCTTACTATTCCAGCACATCTCCTTACTATGAGGGCCTTTCCTGCTATCAGTGGGGTGGAAAAATCATGTATGCACTACCTGCTGATATGAACATCAGTCTTCAGATGACAACTTCTCCTTACGGACTGCATCCTTTCTCCAGCGGTCTCTGGGCTTATTCTGCTGCCTGGGACGGCGAGATAGGCAGCAACTTTGCCTTCAAGACCAGCTATTCCGCTATCCAGTATGACAAGGGAGATTTCGACCACGTGTTCTGCCTTGGCGCCGAACTGTATCTGGGCGACTGGACACTCGGCTGTGACGGCTTCAACAACAGCGGCTATTATGACACTGACGAGGAGTACAGGATGGCAAAAGGAAACACCTCGCTAATCCGCGTGCAGTATGCTCCGAGCGAGAGATTCGACATGCAGCTCCGTGCTATGCTCGTAGGCAAGGACAAACAGGGCCTTCTCTCACCGTGGCAGAAGTATGCGGCAATCGCACAGTTCTATCCGCTCAAGGACAGCCAGGACCTGCGTCTTCACGCAAGTATGGGTTATGATACCCTGTTGAACAGCTTCAGCCTGATGGTGGGAGCCAAGTATGAATTCAGCCTCAAGCTCTGGTAGAAATGGTAAAATCAAATATTGTCCTCTCGCTGCAGAACGTAAGTAAGCAGCTGGGTGGAAAGACCATCCTGGACGATATCAGCCTTGATATACGCAAAGGGGAGTTTGTGACCTTGCTCGGCCCTTCCGGCTGCGGCAAGACCACCACTCTCCGCATTCTGGCCGGTTTCCTCTCCCCGGATGAGGGCTCCGTGCTTCTCGAAGGCAGGGACATTGCCTCCCTTCCTCCGTACAAACGCCCTTTCAACACTGTATTTCAGCGCTATGCTCTCTTCCCTCATCTCGATGTCTATGACAACATCGCATTCGGGCTAAAGCTCCAGAAGATGCCGTCCGACGAAATCGACAAGAGGGTGCGCAAGGTGCTGAAGATGGTGAGTATGACTGATTATGAGGACCGTGACGTGGAATCTCTCTCCGGTGGCCAGCAGCAGCGTGTGGCCATTGCCAGGGCCCTTGTGAACCAGCCTCAGATCCTTCTCCTTGACGAGCCCCTTGCCGCCCTTGACCTCAAGATGCGCAAGGATATGCAGATCGAACTTAAGGAAATGCACAGAGAGCTCGGAATCACCTTCATCTACGTGACCCACGACCAGGAGGAAGCTCTTACCCTGTCCGACACCATAGTGGTGATGAACGAGGGAAAGATACAGCAGATAGGCACCCCAACCGATATCTATAACGAACCTCAGAACTCCTTTGTGGCAGACTTTATTGGCGAGTCCAACATCTTGAACGGCAAGATGATATGCGACCGCAGGGTGGAGTTTGCCGGACACGTGTTTGACTGTGTGGACGAGGGTTTCGGCGAGGACGCCGAAGTGGATGTTGTCATCCGTCCCGAAGACATCTATATCATGAACAAGCTCGAAGGGGCACAGTTCGGCGCAAAGGTAAAGTCCTGCACCTTCAAAGGCGTGCACTATGAAATGTTCGTGGATACCGATACCGGGTACGAACTTATGATTCAGGACTACAATGCGTTTGAACCGGGCTCCGAGGTGGGACTCATCATACGTCCGAACGACATACAGGTGATGCGCAAGGAACGCAGCTTCAACAGCTTCGAGGCGGAGATGGTGGACGAGACTCACGTCAGCTTCCTTGGAGAGGAGTTCGAATGTGCTGCCCAGCCTGGAATCAAGTCGGGAGACAAGGTGACGGCGGTAGTGGAATTTTCGAAGGTGGAACTGACAGACCACCAGGAAGACGGAAAACTTGCCGGAGAAGTTCATTTCCTGCTTTACAAGGGTGACCATTATCACCTTACCATACTCACGGAAGACGGCGACCACATCTGGGTGGACACCAACGATATTTGGGACAAGGGCGACCTTGTCGGTATCAACTTTGCGCCCGAGGACATCAAGTTGCTGAGAAGAAATGAATAAAAGAAGTAGCTGGGCTCTGCCATATTTCATATTTCTGGTGATGTTCGTGGTGCTGCCGCTGCTGCTGGTGCTCGTCTATGCCCTGCAGGACGGTTCCGGTCACTTCACCTTCGCGAACGTGACCAAGTTCTTCACGGACTCCGATGCCCTCAACACCTTTGCCGTGTCCATAGAGATTGCCATAGAGACAACCCTGCTGTGCATACTCATAGGCTATCCAGCTGCCTGGATTCTTGCCAACAAGGATCTGAACCGCAGCGCAGTGACCATAGTGCTCTTCATTATGCCTATGTGGATCAACGCACTTATGCGCACACTTGCAACGGCGGAACTCTTCAACGTCTTCGGCATAGACTTGGGAAAGGGAACCCTGCTTTACGGTATGGTCTATGACTACCTGCCTTTTATGATTTATCCTATCTACAACGTGCTCAACAAGATGGACAAGTCGTATGCTGAGGCTGCCCAGGACCTGGGAGCCACGCCTTGGAAGGTATTCTGGAAGGTAATAGTCCCTCTGTCCATGCCGGGGGTTGCCAGCGGGGTGCTGATGGTGTTTATGCCTACGGTGAGCACTTTCGCCATTTCGGAATTTCTCACCAACAACAAGATAAAGCTCTTCGGTACCATTATCCAGGAGAATATCAACTCCTCGATGTGGAACTACGGTGCTGCATTGTCCCTGATAATGTTGATAATAATCGGTCTTACGAGCTTTATGCAGGGAGACCGCAAGGAAGCTGAAGGAGGGCTTGTATGATGAAGAAGTTTTTTGCACAGGCTTATATCTGGGTGCTGCTGATACTGCTTTATGCCCCGATCATATTCATAGCCATATTCTCCTTCACTGAGAGCAAGGTGCTGGGCAATTGGACGGGATTCTCCACCCAATTGTACTCCAACCTCTTCACGGGCGATATGCAGGGCACGGGTACCCTGATTTCCGCAGTGAAGAATACGCTTGTGATTGCGCTCATCGCGGCCGGTGTATCCACTCTGCTCGGTACCCTAGCTGCAATAGGCATACATAATCTGCGGGGACGCAAGCGTCAGGTGATGACTTTCCTGAACAATGTCCCGATGATCAATCCAGACATCATCACGGGCGTATCCCTCTTCCTGCTCTTTGTGTTCCTGCACGTGAGCCAGGGCTATGTCACTGTCGTGCTGGCGCATATCACTTTCTGCACCCCGTATGTGGTGCTCAGCGTGCTGCCGAAGCTCACGAGTATGAACCCGAACGTGTATGAGGCTGCCCTTGACCTGGGTGCAACCCCTGCCCAGGCTCTGCGCAAGGTGCTGGTGCCCCTGCTCAGGCCCGGGATGATTTCCGGTTTCATCCTGGCATTCACAATGTCTCTGGATGACTTCGCCGTGACCTTCTTCACCCGCGGCACCGTGGGTCTGGACACCCTGTCCACCTACATCTATACCGATGCCCGCAAGGGTGGCCTTACCCCGGAGTTCAGACCGCTCATAACACTTATGTTTGTGACGGTTCTGATTCTTCTTATTATAATCAATATCAGGCAGTTACGTTTGTCTAAAAACCAAAACCGATAAAATGAAGAAATTTTTTGCAATTATGGCTGCAGCGCTGATGCTCTGCGCCTGCTCCGAAGACAGGAGCCATATCCTCAAAGTGTACAACTGGGCCGATTACATCGATGAAGCCCTCCTGGGTGAGTTCGAACAGTGGTATGAAGAACAAACCGGCGAGCCCGTGAAGGTCATCTACCAGACCTTCGACATCAATGAGACCATGCTCTCAAAGATCGAACTCGGACACGAGGACTACGATGTGGTATGCCCGTCTGACTATATCATCGAGCGTATGCTCAGCAGCGACCTCCTCCTGCCTATGGACAAGAACTTCGGCGACACTCCTGACTATACCGTCAATGTGGCTCCGTTCATCACTTCCTGCTTCGACATGATCGAAGGACACGGCAAGAACGCCAACGACTACTCGGTTGCATATATGTGGGGTACCACCGGCATCATATACAATCCGAAATATGTCACTGACGAGGAGGCATCAAGCTGGGAAGTGCTCCGTAACCCGAAGTTCGCCGGAAAAATCCTTATGAAGGACGCGTTCAGGGACGTATATACTTCCATGCTAATCGCAATCAACAAGGACAAGATCGCTTCAGGAGAGAAGGATATCAACACCATTTCCTATGATTCCAGCGACGAGTCCATTGCCGCAGTTGAGGCTTATCTGAACTCTTTCAAGGATGCGGTCGCAGGCTGGGAAGCGGATTTCGGCAAGGAACAGATGACCAAGGAACGCGCGTGGATCAACCTTTCCTGGAGCGGCGACGCCCAGTGGGCAATCGAGGAAGCGGCAGAGATGGGTGTGGAACTCCGTTACGCAGTGCCGAAGGAAGGCAGCACAATGTGGTTCGACGGTTGGGTGATACCGAAGTATGCGAAGAACGTCAAGGCTGCGAGCTACTTCATCAATTATATGTGCAAGCCAGAGAACGCAGTGCGCAATATGGAAGTGATCGGATACGTGAGTGCAAATGGCGGACAGGAAATACTCGAGGCAATGAGCGATCCTGAGCAGTACAGCCCTATAGATGCAAGCTACCTCTTCGGAGAGGGTGCCGAGTCCGTATGCCTGAACCCGATCATGTATCCTGACGCAGCTGTAATCGAGCGTTGTGGTATGCTCCACGACAACGGGGATCGCACCGCAAACCTGCTGGAGATGTGGTCACGCGTCAAGGGAGACAGCGCCAATGTTATGACCTACGTCATCGTCGGTGCCCTGGTGCTTGTGCTGGTTGTTGCAATAGCACTCAGAATGAGGGGATCCAAGCGCAAAAAGCACGCCCGTCGCAGATAATCACTATATTTGTACCGATGAAGGAACAAACTGACAAAAACAGCCTCCGTCAATGGATGGTCAACGCTCGCTCCGTGTCACTTGCACAGAGCGGGCTTCCTGCTTGTCTTGCCGTGGTCCTCGCCCTCGGAAATGGTCATTTCAGCCTTGTGCTGGCAGCGCTTGCCGTGCTCGGAGTGATGAGCGCTCATCTGGGGATGAACCTCGCGGATGACTATTTCGACTACAAGGCAGATATGCTTTCCGACAGGGACAGGGTCCTCAGGCAGGGCTTCAGGGCAATGATGGTAAAGTATCCTTATCTTACCGACGGCTCTCAGACTCCTAAGACCCTGCTTCGTGCCATCTTGTACTTCCTTCTTTTCGCAGTGGGCTGCGGGGCGGTGATCTTCTGCCTCAGAACCGTGGACAGAGGGTTTTTCGGCGCAGAAGGAAGCTGGTGGATAGTGGCCGTTGCCTGCGTGTGCTGTTTCCTCGGAGTATTCTACTCGGCTCCGCCGCTCAAACTCGCATACCGTGGTTTCGGTGAGCTTGTGATAGGAGTGATTTTCGGTCCACTGCTTATGATGGGCGTATATTACTCTGCCTGCGGTGCCATACATCCCGAAGTGGTATGGATTTCCGTCCCCGTCGGACTGCTGGTGTTGAACATACTTTTTACTCACAGTTTCGTGGAAAGGGCCAGCGATGCCGCTTCCAACAAGATGACACTCGCGCGTCTGCTCGGCAGCAACAGGAACAATATGATTGCCGCACTGCTTATTAATTTCCTGCCTTTTGCCATGGTGGTCATTGCAGTTGCAATAGGCAGTGTGCATCCGGCGTATCTTGCTGTGCTGCTGATGATTCCGCGCTCTGTGTGGCTCTGCAGGTCCCTCTCTGACTTCAACCGCGGCAACACCGGAGTGCCGGATAAGCCCCTGCGCTGGCTGGGACCTATGCGCGACTGGGAACCGGTACGCGCCGCCGGTGCTGATTTTTTCCTTATGCGCTGGCTCACGGCCCGCAACATACTCAGCGGCTTCTGCCTCATCACCTTGATTGTGAGGTTGGTGCTGCTTTTCTTCTGACATTACAATTACCTTATATGAGCAAGTTTTCAGAGTTTCTTTACCTTCCTTTCTGGTGGCTCAGAGCAGTTTTAGGTCGCAGGAAACCGCTCCAGAGCGTGATTTTCATATCTGACCGCTGCAATCTCAGCTGCAAGCACTGCAGCGTTTATAACCATGAATACCCAAATGACAAGTCTTTTGCGGATATAGAGGAGGAGTTGCGCTACTGCTATTCTCTCGGTTCCAGATTCATAGACTTTGAGGGCGGCGAACCTTTCCTCTGGAGGGACGGTGACAAGACTGTGAACGATCTCTGCAAACTTGCTAAGAGCATAGGTTTCTATTCCTGCACCATCACCACCAACGCCCAGCTGCCTTTTGACGGCAGCGTTGCAGACAGCATCTGGGTGTCGATGGACGGAATCGGGGAGGTGCACGATAGTGTGAGGGGAAAGGGGACTTTCGCCCGCCTGGAGAAGAATGTGAAGGACTGCGGCTGCAAGATGCTCTGCGCCAATATGGCAATCAACAGGCTCAACTGCGACAATGTGGCTGCAGTCATAGAGTATGTAGCCTCAAATCCTGCATTCAAATGCGTTTCCCTGAACTTCCATACCCCATTCACAGGGACAGAAGACCTTGAACTTCCACACGAAAAGAGACTGGAAATCATAGACCTTATCCTCGACTACAAGAAACGGGGCTATCCTATAATGAACTCCCGCAGCGGTCTGAAGAAAATGAGGGAAAACGACTTCATAATGCGTTGCTGGATGACCAATTTCATTTTCGCAGATGGTACCCGCAGCCCTCAATGCGCGGGATATGAAGCAGGAGTCTGCAGTAAGTGCGGCTTCTGTATGGCGGGTGAGGAGTCAGCGATCATGGAGCTGAGACCTGATACCATCCTTTCCGGTCTCAAGCTTCGCATACATTAGGAACCACATTGAAACACAATATGAAACAGTACATCGATGAAAATCAGGAAAGGTTCTTCGAGGAGCTTTTCAGCATCTTGAGAATTCCTTCCATCAGTGCCCGGGAAGAGCATAAGGCAGATATGTATTTTTGTGCAGAAGCCCTGGCGGACCTGCTCGTCGAGGCCGGTGCCGATGAAGCAGGCGTATGCGAGACTATGGGACATCCTGTGGTCTTCGGGCAGAAAATCATTGATCCCAAGGCATATACGGTGCTGGTGTACGGACACTACGACGTTCAGCCGGTGGAGCCTCTGGAGAAGTGGAACAGCGACCCGTTTGAGCCGGAAATCCACGACGGAGCCATCTGGGGCAGAGGAGCGAACGATGACAAGGGACAGCTCTTCATGCACATCAAGGCCTTCGAGTACCTCGTTACGAGCGGTAAGCTGAACTGCAACGTGAAGTTCCTTTTCGAAGGCGAGGAAGAAATCGGAAGCCCCAATCTTCCGGCCTGGATCAAGGCGCACAAGAAACTGCTCAAGGCAGACCTGTGCCTTGTCAGCGACACCACTATGATCAGCGAGCAGGTACCTTCAATCAATTGTGGAATGAGGGGATTGAGTTATCTGGAAGTGAAGGTGACCGGGCCGAACAAGGATCTTCATTCCGGACATTACGGTGGCACGGTGGCGAACCCTATACAGGTGCTAAGCGAAATGATTGCCAAGCTCTTCGATGAGAACGGCAGGGTAGTGGTGCCGGGCTTCTACGACAAGGTTGTGGAACTCAGTCGCAAGGACAGGAAGATGCTGGCAAGGGCCCCGTTCGATCTGAAGGAGTATAAAGAATTCCTGGGTGTAAGGGAGCTCAGGGGAGAGAAGGGATACAGCCCGCTGGAAAGGACAGGAATCCGCCCTTGTCTTGACGTATGCGGCATATGGGGTGGATACACAGGACAGGGAGCAAAGACCGTGCTTCCGTCCGAAGCTCACGCCAAAATATCAATGCGCCTCGTGCCTAATCAGAAAAGTGCGGAAATCACCAGGCTCTTCGCCAAATATTTCAAGAGCCTCGCACCCCGCTGCGTAAAGGTGGAGGTGACAGCTATGGAGGGCGGGGACGGCTTCCTAATACCTATAGACTCACCTGCATATAAGGCCGCTTCCATGGCCATCAAGGATGTATTCGGAGTGGAACCCGTGCCTTCACGCGGAGGCGGGTCAATCGCTGTTCTGGCCGAAGTTCAGAAGATACTCGGCATAGATCCTCTGCTGATGGGCTTCGGTTTGGAAAGGGACACAATCCACTCCCCGAACGAAAGCTATCTTCTCAAGCAATTCTTCGGGGGAATGGAGTCGATTGCCCGTTTCTACAATTATCTGGACAGCCTCTTGGATGCCAGGTTGAGCTCATAGCTGAAACTCTTGCTGCCCTGGTAGTAATACATCGTAAGAGTATATGGATTCTTAAAGTACAGGCTGTTCAGCAGCCTGTCTTTTTTATGGTTCTTGCACTCAGGTTCAGCCCAGGCGAGGACATAGTCTCCGCTTTCCTTTTCGTACACCACTATGACGCTCCAGCCTCGCATGTCCATTATGGCAGCGCGGTACTTGGATGATTCCTGCTTGCCTTTTGCCTTGGCGAAACTCTCCACCAGCGAGCAGTCTTTGTCCAATATGTTGAAATTCAGCTTCGTGGCTCCTCCCATTGCGTCAGGGTTGTTCTTCAGCCAGAACTCTATTGCAAGATCGGTCTTCCAATCCTTGTCCGGTATTTCCTCCAGTCCGGGGTTTTCCTTCATACCGGAGAGAAGCAGGCGCATCTGTGGATGACTGAGCTCCTCCATAGTCTCGTTGAAACGCCCGCTGATTCTGAAGGACGCGCTGTCATTCTTTGTGCGTATATCTTTCCCGCTGAATGTCAAGTAGTTCCAATAGTCGCTGTCGGGACTGTAGCATACACTCCTGTATTCCCTTCTGGAGTCCGGCCAGGACGCCAGGACATTGAAGCAAAGGAAAGTCTCGCCCCTCAGCTTCAACACAGAGTTGCCGTCTATGAAGACAAGGCTCTGCGGCTCTTCGTCCATAAATGGGAACGGCGGATTGTAGGAAGGGAGTTCCTTCCAGGAAGACCCGTTCTTCTCTATGGTCCTTATCTCGATTCCGTTGCCTGTAAGGCATACGGCATGGATTCTGTCCACGGCCTCTTTCCTCACTGCAAAGGCGAGGGCTGGGGCATCCTGGGGAATGAAGGCCCCGATCAGCTCCCTTGCCTGAACTTCGCTGTATGGCGAAATGTTCAGCAGGGTGTCCTTTCGGGCAGCTATGTCGGCCGCATATACTGAGTTGGGGTACTTCTTGAGAAAGTTGTTGTAGGCTTTGAGCGAAGGCTTGGCAACGGCTTTGTAGTAGTTCTTCGTTTCCGTCTTTGTCTGAGCTGAAAGATCCCCGGACAAACAGTATGCTGCTAACGAAAGGGCAGCTGCAATGAGTATCTTGAGTTTCATTGTCACTTAAAGATAAGTTTCAAAGTAATCGGTGATTTTGTCGTAAAGATGGACTCTGGCCTTGCCGTTCATGTTGTGTTCATCCAGAGGGTAAGGGAAGTAGTCAAGTCTGCATCCAGCCTCTATCGCTGCCTGAACGAAGGATAGAGAATGCTGCCATACGACTGTGTTGTCCAGTACGCCCTGGCAGATCAGCACCCTGCCCTGAAGCCTGGAGGCCTTCTCTATAAGGGAGGTGGACTTGTATCCGTCAGGATTCAGATCCGGAGTGTCCATATATCTTTCGCCGTACATCACCTCGTACCACTGCCAGTCTATTACCGGACCGCCGGCGACGGCAACCTTGAAGAAACCCGGGTTGTCGCAGACCATACTTAGGGTCATAAACCCGCCGTAACTCCAGCCGTGGAGCCCGATACGGCTGCGGTCAATGTTGGGAAAGCGATCAAGCAAGGCATTGATTCCTGCCATCTGGTCCTCTCCTTCCACCTTGCCGCACTGGCGGTTGATTGCCTTCTCGAACTCGGCGCCCCTGTTCTGGGTGCCGCGGTTGTCCTGCACGTAAACGAAGCAGCCCTTCTGGGCCATCAGCATCTCCCACATCCTGATTCCGCCCAGCCAGCTGTTGGTAACCATTTGTGAATGTGGGCCTCCGTAAACATAGACTATGAGAGGATAGCTCTTTGAAGGATCGTAATTGCGGGGATAGAAGAGCCTGTAGTAATTGTCGAACTTTCCGTCGGCGGACTTGACGCTGCCCAGTTCCACCTTGCACTGGGCATATATGTCCAGTGGGTCAGGGGCATCCATCACCCTTTCCAGAATCTTCCCGTCGCAGCTTTTAACCTGGGTGACGGATGGTACGTTGAGGCTGCTATACCTGTCGATGAAACGGCTGCAGTCCGGGGACATCGAGACATTGTGCCAGCCCGGTTCCGAGGTCAGCCTCTGGGGCTTTCCCTTCAATATTCCGCTAACCTTCACCCTGAAGAGATGATTCTCTATAGGAGAGACCTCTGCCGAGGTATAATAGACGTAATTTCCGTCATTTGCCACATACTGGACGTCAGCGTCGCAAGGGGTCAGCCTCTGCACGCGGCCGAGGGTGTCGCACAGGTAGAGATTGCGGTAGCCGTCACGGTTGTCGGTGCGGTATATGAACTTGTAGCTGCCTTTCAGGAACCATATCGGGTCGAGCGGCTCCACCCACTTCCCGTTGCGCTCCCATATCAGGGTGCGCACGAACTCTCCGTTGTCCGCACGGTACATGTTCAGGTGCATATTGTGCTGGGCACGGTCGAGCACCTGCACGAACACATATTTGCTGTCCGGCGACCAGCTTACTCCGGGGAGGTAGCGCTCGTCGTCAAAGTCATCTATTTTCAGCCTGGTCAGAATCCTGCCCTTGAGGTCGCATATGCAGAGCTCCAACTTCTCGGAGGCTGTCCCGGCCATAGGATAACGTATTATTTCCGAGCCGCCGGTGCGGGAACGTATGTCGTAGAGAGGGTATTCTCCCACGGCAGACTCATCCTTGCGGTAAACCGCGAGCCTGCGTCCGTCAGGGGATGGGAATACTCCACCATTGATGCCGAACTCGTTGCGGCTCACGCTCTGGCCATAGACTATGCCCTCAGCTTCAGGTTCGGGCAGGACATAATCGGCCTTCTGGCGCTGAGGTCTGGTTTTGGAGAGCTCGCCGGACGCATCCCAATACAGGGGAACCGACTTCGGACGGACTTCAGCTGATTTTCTTCCGGCAACTTCCTCTATATCCAGCAGTCGGGCTGCCGGATTGGTAGCGGGATGCACGTCTATGACGGTCTGAGCTGCCGCGTTGATTCCCAGCGTGGCAGCTATGAGCACGATATGTATTCTGGTCATTATTCTCCTCCTATGATGACAGGAACTTCAGAACTCGGGTTAGAAGCCCTTACTGAAATGATTTCATCCACTATGTAGCGCTGTACGCCCCTCCATGGCAGGCTGCCGTTGTATTCCTTGTAGTGCAGTTCGACCATCTTGCCGCTGCAGCGCATGAGTGAATCCGCTACGGCCTCGTCCACGACTGAGAAATTGAACTCGTTGGACTGGATCTTTCCCTCGTTCTTGGTACTGTTGAATCCTGTCTGTATGAGCCTTCCCTCATAGGTTTTCCAAACCCATCCCTTGTAGACTATCTGATTGAGTTCGCCAGCCTTGACCCCCTCTCCGAATACGAAGAAGAACTTGATATAGATGAAAACCGCCAGGGCAACTGCGACTACCGCACAGGTCCAGGTGATGATTTTTCCTTTGGTTGTCATAATAAGGATTATTTCAGTAACTGTTCGCTATGATTCTTGGTATCTACTTTGCCTATGGCATCGACAATCGTGCCGTCAGGCCCTATTACATAGGTGGTTCTGAGGGTGCCTTCACACTCCCTGCCGCAGAAGACCTTCTTTCCCCAGGCTTCGTATGCCTTAAGAATGGTGCACTCCTTGTCTGAGAGGAGGTGGAAAGGAAGTCCGTACTTTGCTATGAACTTCTGGTGGGAGGCTTGGGAGTCCTTGCTGACACCAAGTATGCTCCATCCCTTTGCAAGGAACTTTTCGTAATTGTCCCTGAGATTGCAAGCCTCTGCGGTGCATCCAGGTGTGCTGTCCTTAGGATAAAAGTACAAGACCAGGGTCTTGCCGGAGAAATCGCTGAGATTCACTATGTTGCCGTTTTCGTCCATTGCGGAGAAGTCCGGCGCTTTGCTGCCAATTGCCAACATGATGCAAAAGATTTTAGATTCAATGAAAAACTCTTACAATTATAGGCAAAAAAAAGCAGAATGACAAGGGCGAGCCTATTTCTTGACCAGACCGTTCATCATCGCATACACGGTGAGACCGGCTATGGAGCGTATTCCGAGTTTCTGGGAGATGTTCTTGCGGTGGGTTGTGACCGTGAAAACCGAGAGACCCAGCTTGTCTGCGATTTCCTTGTTTATGTAGCCTTCTGCCACCAGAGTGACGATTTCCTTTTCCCTTGGTGAGAGTACACCTTCACTCCCTTCCTGGGAAAGGGTGACATCCGTACTGTCTTCTTGATGACAGTGGGCTGTGCAGGCCGCGCGCACGGCCTTGATGATGCTGGCCGCATTATGATTCACGCTTACGCATCCTTCGAATTGTGACAGGACATCATCGGGGTATGGAGCATTCAGGAAAGCAAACAGGACAGAGTAGGCAATGCAGTCGTAACTGTATCTGATGCTGCGGAGATTCTCGGCAGGCACAGCAGCCGGGTCCAGAATGACCACATCCGCCCCTGATTTGGAAATGCATTTGCGGGATAGTTCCGAAAGGTCGCTCAGAGTCTCAAGGAGCCTGAAATCGGGAGTGGAAGAGAGTATGGACGCCAGTCCTGCAAGGATTACAGGTGATGGGCATACGGCAATGATCTTTATCTCCTTCATCTCAGATTCCTTTTTCAAGTCTTTCCGCCAGAGGGAAAAGCACATATTCCTCCAGGAGCATATGGCAGCGCAGATCCTCAGTTATGTCGCAGAGTTCGAGCAGGGCATAGAAGCGGGAATTGCCGTCACAGGATTCGGGAAGATATTTCATCACTATGTTCCTGAAATCGTCTAGCTTTTCCTCAACTTCGCTGTGCTGCTTGCGAAATTCATTTACACTCACGCCATCCATCCTGCGTCCCTCGGACAGGGCCCTGAGGTAAGGGAACTGGACCTCTTCCTCATAGCGGCAGTGACGGTCCATTTCCTCCACATATTCGTCGAAGAAGCGGTTAACCACGGCAGAGGTCTCAGGAGAGCATCTGTCCATCATTTCGTGAACATTCGCGTGCAGGGGAGGGAAGAGTTTGTGCATATAGTTGTCGTGGGATCTGGACAGGAAATCCAGCACGGCAATGAAATCGCCGGTATCCATATCACTTGCGTCAGGCCGGTAGCGGCTGTCGGCGTGCATCTTGTAGAGCTGGATGAACAATTTCTCGGAGATTCCGTATCGCCTGCACACCGAGGCGACGGTAGCGTCGCCAAAACCGAAGCTGATGCCGAGGCGGTAGATGAAGCGTACCATGACGGCATCGCTTCCTATGAGTTCGGATAGCTTTGAAGAAGGGTTTATGTTTGTATGTTGGCCGTGAATCATTGCAATCTCACTATTCTGACTCTTTATTATTTTGATTATCAGAGGATTCGGCCTTCTTTGGCTTAGTGTTCAGCTGGGTCATAGCCTTGTCTATGCCAATGAACGACCAGGTCTTGAGACCGGAAATTACACGCTCGGCAATCGCGGGGATTTCCCTTGCCTGAGCATCGTCGAACTGTCCCAGCACGAAATCAACCTGGGCTCCCTGTTCGAATTCGTGGCCCACGCCCACACGTATGCGGGCATAGTCCCTCGTCTGAAGCATTGCCTCAATGTTCTTCAGACCGTTGTGACCTCCGTCGCTTCCCGATTTGCGCATGCGCACGGTTCCGAATGCAAGGTTGAGGTCATCACATATTATTACGAGATTTTCCAGCGGAATGTCCAATTTCCCAAACCAGTATCTGACTGCATTGCCGCTGAGATTCATATAGGTGGAAGGCTTGAGCAGATGAAACTCCCTGCCTTTGATACGGATTGTGGTAAGGTCTCCGTATCTTTGAGTTGAAAAAACGACATTGGATGCCTGAGCCCAGGCATCCAATATCATAAAGCCGATATTATGTCTTGTTGTTGCGTATTCGGGACCTATATTCCCCAATCCCACAACCAGATAAGACTTTTCAGACACGGCAAGAGGTTTTATGCTGCCTGTGAGTTGCGAGTTGCCTTGACGCCGCAGATGATGGTATCCTTGTCGGTAACTACGGTAGCGTTCTCAACTTTGATCTCTCCGGCCCTGATTTTCTTGTCGAGGTCGAGGGAGCTGATATCAACGCCTACCTTGTCAGGAAGGTTTGCCAGGAGGGCGCAGATGCGAATCTCGCGGGCTGACTGATAGAACTTGCCACCCTTCTGAACGCCGACTGAGTGTCCGCTGATCTCGAGAGGCACATTGATGCAGATAGGCTTGCTGTCATTGACTGCGAGGAAATCCACGTGGAGGCAGACGTCCGTCACAGGATGCCACTGAAGCTCGTGGAGAATGCAGGTGTACTTCTTGTCGGAGTCGAGTACGAGGTCGACAATGTATGAAGCAGGAGTATCGGTGAGGGCCTTGAGCTCCTTTGCGTCAACGGTGAAAAGTACGTTCTCTACGCCGCAGCCGTAGAGGTTGCAAGGTACGAGACCCTGCTTGCGGAAAGCTTTGATTACGGCCTTGTTGCAAACCT
>SFJB01000022.1 GCA_004555145.1 Bacteroidales bacterium
AACTCGTCGGCAGTTACGCAGATCCAGGGGTAGGTCTTGGAATCCTTGAGAAGGATATTGTAGCGGGGTTTGTACTGCTTTATGAGATTGTTCTCCAGCAGGAGCGCGTCGGCCTCGCTGTCTACCACCGAATACTGCAGGTCGGCAATCTTTGACACCAATACACGGGTTTTGACATTGAGCCTGTCTGGAGGAACGAAGTACTGCGCCACCCGCTTGTTGAGGTCCTTTGCCTTACCCACATATATCACATTTCCCTCGGAGTCATAGTATCTGTAGACCCCGGGGGAATGTGGCAACAAACTGATTTTTTCTCTAACGTCCAATTGCTTCGGCTACGGCTTCCTCCACTTCCTCGCCACGGATTCCGCGTTTGAGTATGGTTCCGTCACGGTCGAAGAGGACCATATGCGGAATGCCTTCAATACCATAGAGGCTTGCAGGCTCCTGGTGTCCGTTGTTGAGCTGGAGCCAGTCAATTCCATATACCTTTGCGGTGTCGATGGTGTTGCGGTAGTTCATCCTGCGGCTCTCCTCCCATACGGCTACGCTGAGCACGTCGAAGTCTTCGCCGTGGAATTTCTCCCATACCTTCTTGATGTTTGGAATTTCAGCCTTGCAAGGAGGGCACCAAGGTGACCAGAAGTCAACGAGCATAACCTTGCCCTGTCCCACGAATTCGGAGAGGCTGTGCTTCTCATATACAGGCTCATCGTTCTTGTCGAAGGAGGCGACGTGATCCACGGTAAAATCAGTGAATTTCATTCCCTCTGCGGTAGCCTTCCTGGCAGCAAGGGAGGACTTCATCCTGTCGAGAGACTTGTCTTCTGCAATCTCTCCCTTGAGCAGGCCGAGAACCTCTTCCAGCTCCGCATCCTCGAGATCGTAACGGATGTCGGAAAGGGCTACGAGAGCCACCTGGCTTTCAGGATTCTTACGGATGGTCTTGATTGCCTTGGCCTTGAGATCCTTGATATACTCATCGTAGCATGCCTGGATCTTTTCGCCCTTCTGCTCGTCAGTCAAAGAAGCATCTTCGCTGATGCTGGTGTACTCCTCTTCGAACTGCTCGCTCATCCCCTGGGTCATGTTCTGATAGTCTTCGACCTTCTGCTCTTCAGAAACGGTCTTGCAGCCTGTAGCAAGTATCGCTACGGACAATGCGGCAATAATTAACTTCTTCATATCGCTAAGAATAAAACAATTTCATACGAAAAACCGGCTCCGGAAATCCGGAACCGGCACAAATATAGCAATTTTCTTCAAATTACTTCTGATTGTCCCTGCGAGGACGACGGTCAGGACGACCTCCGCGACGATCTCCGCGACCACCACGGTTCTGGCCTGCTGCCTGAGCGTTGGCTGCTGAAAGTGCAGCAGGAGTGAGATCCTGCTTGCCGTAGCGCTCGCCGTTGCAGATCCAAACCTTGATTCCGAGGGTTCCGACCTTGGTGTGAGCCACTGCAAGAGCGTAGTCGATGTCAGCGCGGAAAGTGTGGAGAGGAGTACGTCCTTCCTTGAACATTTCGTTGCGTGCCATTTCTGCTCCGCCGACGCGTCCGCTGATAAGGACCTTGATGCCTTCTGCACCCACACGCATTGTGTTGGCCACAGCCATCTTGATGGCCCTCCTGTAGGATACACGGCCTTCGATCTGGCGGGCGATGCTGTCTGCCACGATGTTGGCGTCAACCTCAGGACGCTTGACTTCGAAGATGTTGATCTGAACATCCTTCTTGGTCACCTTCTTGAGCTCCTCTTTGAGTTTGTCAACCTCGGTGCCGCCCTTGCCGATAATGAAGCCAGGACGTGCAGCATAGATTGTCACAGTGATGAGCTTGAGGGTTCTCTCGATGATGATGCGGCTGAGGCTCGCCTTGGCGAGACGGTTGCCGAGATACTTGCGGATCTCGTAGTCCTCAGCGATCTTCTCTGCGTAGTTACCACCACACCAGTTAGAGTCCCAACCACGGGTGATACCGATTCTGTTGCTGATAGGATTTGTTTTCTGTCCCATATTACTTATTCTCTACTGGTTGTTTTACATCGAGAATCACGGTCACGTGGTTGGAGCGCTTGCGGATGCGGCCGGCCCTACCCCGCGGGCAAGGACGGATGCGCTTGAGCATGCGGCCACCGTCAACCATAATGGTCTTAACATATACGTTTCCGTTATCCAATTCACTGCTCTTGTCCGGATTCTTGGCTTCCCAGTTAGCGATGGCGCTGCGGAGAAGCTTCTCCAGACGACCTGAAGCCTCCCTCTTGGAGAACTTCAGAAGATCGAGGGCGCGGTTTACCTCAACTCCACGCACGGTGTCGGCCACGAGGCGCATCTTGCGAGGGGAAGTAGGCACGTCATTCAGCTTGGCAACAGCTGTAACCTTCTTCGCCTCCTTGAGGCGATCGGCCATAAGTCTTTTACGCTTTCCCATAATGATTACTTCTTATTGTTACCTGCATGTCCTCTGAACGTACGTGTAGGGGCGAACTCGCCAAGCTTGTGACCAACCATCTGCTCGGTAACGTAAACAGGGATGAACTTGTTTCCGTTGTGAACAGCGATAGTATGGCCGATAAAGTCAGGAGAGATCATACTGGCGCGTGACCAGGTCTTGACCACTTCCTTCTTCTTGCTACCGTCATTCATAGCAAGAATTCTTTTTTCCAGAGCTTCCTGGATATATGGACCTTTTCTTAAAGAACGACTCATAATCTCTAAAGTTTATTCCTGTTTATTTCTTTCTTCTTTCAATGATGAACTTGTTGGAAGCAGCCTTAGGATTACGTGTCTTGTAGCCCTTAGCCGGCAATCCCTTGCGTGAACGTGGATGTCCACCGGAAGCACGACCTTCACCACCACCCATCGGGTGATCAACCGGGTTCATAACGACACCTCTGTTGTGAGGACGAACACCAAGCCAACGCTTGCGTCCGGCCTTACCGTGGCTCTCCAAACTGTGGTCTGCGTTGGACACAACACCAACGGTTGCGCGGCAGGATACGAGCACCATACGGGTCTCGCCTGAAGGCAGGCGGAGAACGGCGTGGTTGCCCTCACGTGCGGCAAGCTGAGCGAAAGTACCGGCAGAACGTGCCATGGCGGCACCCTGACCAGGACGGAGCTCGATGTTGTGAACTACGGTACCTACAGGAATTTCACTCAGAGGGAGGCAGTTGCCGACCTCCGGAGCGATGCCGCTGCCGGAAGCGATTACCTGACCAACCTTGAGTCCCTGAGGAGCGATGATATATCTCTTCTCGCCATCCTCATACTGTACAAGGGCGATTCGTGCACTGCGGTTAGGATCGTACTCGATGGTGAGGACGGTTGCGGTGCAGTTGTCCTTGTCACGGCGGAAATCGATTATACGGTACATTCTCTTGTGACCGCCACCGACGTAACGTACGGTCATCTGACCGGTGTTGTTGCGTCCGCCCGTGCTCTTGAGAGGCTCCAGCAATGATTTCTGAGGTTTCTTAGCGGTGATTTCCTCAAAGGTTCCGATCACCTTGTTTCTCTGACCGGGGGTTACCGGTTTGAATTTTCTTACTGCCATTGTCTGTCCCTCCCTTAAATATTAGCGTAGAAATCAATCTTATCCTCACCTGCAAGGGTAACATATGCCTTCTTGAAGTGATTCATACGGCCGCGGAGCATACCTGACTTTGAATAGCGGCTCTTGCGCTTGCCGTGATAATTGACTGTATTTACATCTGCAACGGAGACATTGAACATCTTCTCGACTGCCTCCTTGATCTGAAGCTTGTTGGCCTTACGATCTACGATAAAGCCGTAACGGTTCAACTTTTCGCCCTGAGCCGTCAACTTCTCTGTAACTATTGGCTTAATAATGATTCCCATCTTCTGAGTCGTTTAGCGCATATTTCTCTCAGCGAGGATGTCCTGCACGCCGTCTACAAGCACCAGAGTCCTGGCGTTCATGATGGCGTAGGTGTTGATCTCGTCAACGGTGGTCACATTCACCTGAGGAAGGTTGCGGGATGAAAGATAGATGTTGGTTGAATTCTCAGGAAGCACGTAGAGCACCTTGCGGTCGCCGGCCTTGATGGCTGCGGTGATGTTGAGAAGCTCCTTAGTCTTAGGTGCATCCATGGTGAAAGGCTCAAGCATGATGATCGCATTCTCGTTAGCCTTGTATGAGAGGGCTGACTTGCGGGCGAGGGCTTTCACCTTCTTGTTCAACTTGTTGTGATAGAAGCGTGGCTGAGGACCGAACACGCGGCCACCGCCTACGAAGATGTTGGCCTTGAGGGAACCGTGACGTGCGCCACCGCCGCCCTTCTGGCGTCCGAGCTTCTTTGTGCTATGTGCATTCTCGCTGCGATCCTTGGTCTTGGCGTTGCCGTGACGCTGGTTTGCGAGATACTGTACTACGTCGAGATAGATGGCGTGGTCGTTCGGCTGGATGCCGAATACGCCTTCCTCAAGAGTGACGTTCTTTCCGGAAGGAGTTCCGTCGATTTTCAAAACTGGTAATTCCATACTCTTAAGCCTCCAAAATTACATAAGAACCCTTGGCTCCCGGAACGGAACCCTTGACTACGATGAGATTGTTCTCAGGGATGACCTTGATGACCTGAAGGTTCTCCACCTTCACCCTCTCATTTCCCATATGTCCTGCCATACGCATTCCAGGAAGAACGCGGGAAGGCCAAGAGGATGCACCCATTGAACCAGGGTGACGAAGACGGTTGTGCTGACCGTGAGTCTGTCCGCCTACGCCGGCGAATCCGTGACGGTGAACAACGCCCTGGAAACCCTTACCTTTAGAAGTACCGATGACATCCACGTAAGCGACATCCTCAGTGAAGATATCCGCTACGGTGAACTTGTCACCGAGTTTCAGCTCTCCGGCGAAGTCTGCCTTGAACTCGACAAGCTTGCGCATAGGAGTGGTTCCTGCCTTTTTGAAATGCCCCATCAGAGGCGCGCTGGTGTGCTTTTCTGTGGTTTCGTCATAGGCAAGCTGTACAGCGGCATAACCATCTTTCTCTACTGTACGGAGCTGCGTAACAACGCACGGACCAGCCTCGATAACGGTGCATGGTATATTCTTACCATCGGCACCGAAAACGGAAGTCATTCCGATTTTTTTTCCAATTAATCCAGGCATTGGTTTGATTAATTAATTGTTTATAAATACTTTACAAGTAACTCCGCAAAATTGCGGGCTGCAAATATACGATTTATTTCTCCAATTTCCAAACACAACTGTTTGATATTGCAGAAAATAGTTGCTAAATTTGCCTTGCAAAGCGTGCTGAACACGACATTTGACGACAAAGATGCTGAAATTTCTGAACTTCACCTGGATAGACCTCCTTGACATCCTGATGGTCGCAGCCATCATCTTTCTGGCTTTCCGCTGGATAAAGGGGTCCAACGCCATCAACATCTTCATCGCAATCATCATCGTGCTGGTCATTCAGATTATCTCCACGGCTATTGGAATGAAGATGTTGTCTTCCATACTCGGGACCCTCATTGACGTGGGCGCCGTGGCAATCATTGTCATTTTCCAGCCGGAGATACGCCGCTTCCTGAATTCCATAGGCCGCAGAGCGGGCAACACCATCGAAAAACGCCCTATGCTGAAGAAGCTTTTCCTCAATCGCGATCCGGAGTCCGTAGATACGAAGGCAGTGACGGCCATAGCCCAGGCCTGCCAGGAAATGTCCGAGCAGAAGACGGGCGCCCTGATTGTCATACGCCGCCAGGACCTCCTCCAGTCGATAATCGACACGGGGGACGTGATTGACGCTGAGATCAGCAGCCGCCTGATAATGAACATATTTTTTAAAAACTCCCCCCTCCACGACGGAGCAATGATAATTGGAAACAATCGCATCATCGCAGCCCGATGCACCCTTCCCATCACTGAACGCACAGACTTGCCTGCGCGTCTGGGAATGAGACACAAGGCGGCCGTGGGCATCTCGGAGCAGTGCGATGCATCCGTAATCGTAGTCAGCGAGCAGACGGGCAGGATTTCACACGTCCGGGGAGGGGAAATAAAGACAGTGGAAAGCATCAACGCTCTCAAACTGCTCTTATCCGGAAAAAGCGAATGACAGACTACAGACTGGAAACCAAACTGGGATTCGACAAGATACGCAGATCCATCCAGGACCGCTGCCTGACCGATTATGCCGCAGAGAGGGTGGAGAAGGAAGAGTTCTCCACAGACCCCGACATAATCAGCGACAGGCTGGGATTGACCGATGAAATGAGGCTGGTGCTGATGTTCGAGGAGAACTTCCCCACCAACGGTTACATCGATGCCCTCCCCTTCCTTGAAGGTCTGACCAGGGCAGGATCGTGCATAGACCTGCTTTCTCTGGGGAAACTGAAGACGGTCACGGACACGATACGGCGCCTGCTCCACTTCTTCCACAGCGTCAAGGACGGAATATACCCGAAGCTCAAGCAGCTCGTTTCCCCCGTATGCTCCTTCCCCGAAGTGCAGCGCAGGATAGAGGCGATACTGGACAAGTACGGGGAGATAAAGGACTCGGCTTCGGAGCAGCTGACCGCGATACGCAGCTCCCTGCGAAGCAAGGAAAGCATCATTTCCAAGAGAGCGGCGGCCATACTCAAACAGGCCCAGGACGCCGGAATCGCAGACGAGGGCGCAACCGTGGGCGTGAGGGACGGCAAGTACCTAATTCCTGTGAATTCATCCTCCAAGCGCAAGCTTCAGGGCTTTGTCTATGACGAGTCCTCCACCGGAAAGACAAGCTTCATCGAGCCGGCGGAAATAATCGAGCTCGAGAACGAGATCAGCAGCCTGCGTTTCGAGGAAGCTCGCGAGATTCAGAGAATCCTCTACAATTTCAGCGAGTTCCTCCGCCCTTACCTCCCCGAACTCATAGCCGGGGCGCAACTGCTCGGAGAAATCGATTTTCTGATGGCGAAGGCGCAGACCGCCCTAGATATGATAGCCGGTATGCCGGTGATTTCCTGCGACGGCAGCCTTTCCCTGCGCAAGGCAAGGCACCCGCTTCTGGAAAAGGCACTCAAGTCCGAAGGGCGCAATATGGTTCCTCTGACAATAAGCCTGAGCGACAAGAAGCGCATACTCCTCATCTCCGGACCGAACGCCGGGGGCAAGTCGGTCTGCCTGAAGACCACCGGCCTGCTCCAGTATATGTTCCAATGGGGTATGCTCATCCCCACATCCGAGACCTCGGAGCTCCCTATCTTCGACAGGATAGTGGTGAGCATAGGAGACAACCAGAACATCGAGGACGACCTCAGCACCTACAGTTCCTTCCTCGCGGAGATGCGCGATATGCTGGGCTGCGCCGATGAAAAGACCCTGGTGCTGATAGACGAATTCGGTTCCGGCACCGAACCTGCCGCCGGCGGCGCGATAGCCGAGGCGATACTCAGCGAAATAGACCGCAGGGGTGTGTACGGGGTGATTACCACCCACTACACCAACCTCAAGCTCTATGCTTCCGGTCCCGACACCCACGTCACCAACGGTGCCATGCTCTACGATTCTTCCCGCATCGAGCCTATGTTCAAGCTGGAAATAGGCCTCCCTGGCAATTCCTTCGCCTTCGAGCTCGCGCGCAAGATGAAACTCCCGGAGGAAATAGTCAAGGATGCCGAGAACAGGGCGGGTGAAGAGTTCGTCGGCATAGAGCGCAACCTCAGGAAGATTGCTCGCAACCGGCGTGCCCTGGACGAGAAGCTCCAGAAGGTGAAGAACAGCGACAAGGCGCTGACCGGAATCACGGAACGCTACCTCAAGGAGCTGGAAGACATCAAGAAGCAGAAGGAAGAAATTCTCTCGCAGGCAAGGCAGGAGGCGGAGGAGATAGTCAAGGGCGCAGGCAGGCAGGTAGAGAAGACCATACGCGACATCAAGAAGGCTCAGGCGGAGAAGGAGCAGACCAAGGCGGCACGACAGGAGTTGCAAGGCTTCCTGGGCGCACTCCAGGAGCGCAAGGAGAAGGAGAAGAAGAGTAAGGACGAGTACATAGACCGCAAGATGGAGCAGCTCCGCAAACGCAAGGGCAAGACTGCCCAGGAGGAGCAGACGGAAGCCAAGGCCGGTCCGTTGAAGGTCGGGGAAAAGGTGCGCATCAAGGACAGCGGCATGGTAGGGGAAGTGGCAAAGATTTCCTCGAAGTCCGTCACCATCATCGTGGGCAACATCAGCAGCACGATGTCCGCATCCAGGCTCGAGCGCATCTCCTCAAACGAATTCCGTGAAGCGTCGAGGAAGAGCCAGAGTACGAATTATACCCGGGAAGACAGCGCAATCACCGAGCGTAAGCTCAAGTTCTCCCCGGAACTGGACATACGCGGCGAGCGGCTCTCCGATGCGCTCAACATCGTGATGCACTATATTGACGACGCGATAATGCTCAACATCGGCAGCGTGCGCATCATACACGGCAAGGGCACCGGCGTACTCAGGGAGGAGATTCAGAAATACCTCAGAACCATCCCGGGGCTCACGGTCAGCGACGAGGATGTAAGGAACGGAGGAGCGGGAGTTACCGTCGTGAAGCTATGATAAGCGACAGAAGCATAATATGGAAGCGGGGCGAGGAGCTGGCATCGGAGCACCTCAGGAATCTCGGACACCAGATTGTGGCACGAAATTGGAGGAGCTCCCACCTGGAGCTTGACATCGTGAGCCTGGAGGGAGGAATACTCCACATAGTGGAAGTGAAGAGCAGGGAGGTGCCGAGTTCAAGCGCTCCGGAAGAGGCGGTGGGCCCCGTGAAGCAGAAGAAGCTGGTTGCAGCGGCGAAGGCATTCCTCAACTCGAAAGACAGGAAGCCCCTTCCCGAAGACTTGGAAATCTGGTTCGACGTCATCACGGTGCTGATCGACGGCCCGGAATATGAAATAGAATACTACCCACAAGCTTTTATACCTATATATGCTTAATAACCATTCATACTGCATAATTATGGCCGGCGGATTCGGCTCCCGTTTCTGGCCCATCAGCCGCGCCGACAATCCGAAACAGTTCCTGGACTTCACCAACGAAGGGAAATCCTTCCTCAGACAGACCTACGACAGGATGAAGGACATAGTCCCGGACGACAACATCCTGGTAGTCAGCCTCACCCGTTACAGAGAGCTGGTAAGGGAACAGCTTCCTGAGCTCAAGGAGGAAAACCTCCTTCTGGAGCCATACAACAGGAACACGGCGCCCTGCCTTGCCTACGCCAACTACACTATACTCAAGAGGGACCCTCTGGCAGTGACTCTCGTCATGCCTTCCGACCAGATCATAGGCGACCACGAAGAATTCAACCGCATACTCGCCAATGCCTTCAGCTATGCCGCCGGCACCGATGCGTTGATCACCATAGGCGTAGTTCCTACGCGTCCCGATACCAATTTCGGCTACATCCAGATGATGGACTGCAACATCGAGCAGGATCGGCCAGTCAAGGTGAAAACCTTCACCGAAAAGCCTGACGTGGACCTGGCCAAGGTGTTCATAGAGACCGGGGAGTTCCTCTGGAACACAGGTATCTTCATCTGGAAATCGGCGGAAATCAAGAAGGAACTGGAAATGCATATGCCCGAAATCACCCGACTTTGGGCAGGATGGCAGGATTTACTCAGCACGGAAAGGGAGAAAGAATTCCTGGAAAGAATATATACCGACATGCCGCGCAGTTCCATTGACTACGCCCTTATGGAGAAAACTGAAAATGCCTGGGTGTATCCGGCAAAGTTCAGCTGGGCCGACATAGGCAACTGGGACTCGCTCTACGACTACCTCGCCCATCACGACACCCACGGCAACGCTGTCAGCGTGAAGGCGCAGTTCCTCATCCAGGAATGCAACAGGAACATCATATATTCCGACAGACCCAACAAGCTGCTTGCCATGAGAGGAGTCCGGGACAGCATCATCATCGACACCAAGGACGTGCTGATGATATGCCCGCGCGACGTGGAGAAGCTCAAGGACTTCCTCTCCAGCCTCGCAATGCCCGAATTCGAGGAATACCGCTAAGTCGACGAATCTCAGGAAAAGACATTTTACATCTACAAAAGATACACGTGACAATGGTAAAGAAGGTTCTGATAATCGCAACTGTTTTTCTTTTGGCTGTTTCTCAGCATCGTTCATTTGCACAATATGCACCAAGTGTGCAATCAAATGAAATGCAAGAATTCTCACATAATCAGGACAATCTCCCGTATGAGATTGGCAAGGGCGTGCCCATGTTCGATACCGGCAAGGCCTTGCTGTTCACGGGAGCATCCGTTGCGTTGACCGGTGTCGCGTGCTTCATAGTCGGCTCTGCGACTTTTCATCAGGATCCCGATGCGCCAGTTATGCCCATATATCCATTGTTTGCAATTGCCGGGGTGGCAGCAGGAGGTGCCATAGCATTGGTGGGTCTTCCATTCGTTATCTATGGAAAAGAAAAGATGAACAGATATGGTTCAACCCTTATTACTTTTTCAGATGAAGATCAGGAAGGCGGTACAGGATTCTTTGAGATGGGCCTTGGGATTCCGAACTTCTTGAGTCTGGATGCCGTTGGAGGTTATAATTTCGGTAAGAATTTCTTTATGGGCGCAGGTGTGGGCTATAAGACATACCTGACAGCCGGACTTAGAAATGATGGAGCCACCGCAGCTCTTCCGATATACGCAAACTTCCGCTATTCTATCGGAAAGAAACGTGTCGTTCCATACATCGGAGCCAGTCTGGGTTACGACTTCGTGAATACAGGACTGTATTCAGGACTGGAATTCGGTACCAGATTACGCAAGATCCAAGAGAATCGCGGCCAGTCCTGGTGGCTGGGAGCAAAAACTGAATTCATAACACCGGACGGGATGGCCATTTCATTCAAGGTCGGAAGATCCTTCTGAGCCGCATTCCGATTATTAGTCTGAATTCACTCAATTGATCCTGAAGCACAAAAGCACAATTTACGCGGTGTGCTATATGTTCTCCAAGGACAAAGATAAGATTGATGATCTCTTTCAGGAGATACTTATGAGGCTCTGGAAAGGTTTTGGCTCATTTCGCGGCCAGGCGGATGTAAAGACCTGGTTATATCGCGTCAGCCTGAACACCTGCCTGGACCAGGACAAAATGAAGCGCCGCAGAGGAGAGCGCGTACCTCTGAGTGTTGATATCGACCCTTTTGAGGGGACTGATGAGTTCGTCCCCAAAAAACCGAAGCCCTCTCCAGCAAACCTTAGATTTGCACGAGCAAGGCCCAGAGGCTTGAAGAGGGCAGTTAGGGAGGAAAACGGAACTTTTGACGACAGAGGGCACCCGGGAAAGTACTCCGAACCGACTTAAGACGGCCAACCCTGGCGGAAAACGGCGCTTTCGTCCACAAAAAGGGGGTGTTTTGAGGACAAAGCGAAGTTTTGAGCCGTTTCGTCCACAAAAATGCCATGTTTTGAGGACAAAGTGCAGGTTAGAGCCTTCCCGGTGCGCAAAGCGCAGGGTTTGCAGGTCCGGGCAGCTATTCATACTGGGGTTCCACCCCAAACCCTGGCGCTGCGCGAAGCCATCGCACAAAAGCCAGCCCTGCTTTCGCTCCGCGACCGCCTGATGTCGGGCGACGTGCCAGAGCAAGGCGTGGCAAAGAGGTGCCGCAAGGGACGGCGCAGCCGGACCTTGTGGAGGGAAAAGCGGAGCCAAAGGGATGGAGTGGCAGCGGTTTGCCGCTGTCCGCGACAGTCCTGAGAGCTACGCGCTCCTGCTCCGGACCTGCAGCCCGAGCATGCGCTGCCGGGATTGAAAAGACAGCTCTGATCCCGGGAGTCCGTTTCCGGGGCGGGAGGGAGTTTTTCCCGGCAGAATCACTATCTTTGCAGGGCAAAACATCAAGTCAGGATTATAGATCACGATAGACTGGATATGGATTACGAAAGACTGTTTTCGGAAGACGTGCATAACTTCATGCGCTCCCCGGTGAGGGAGATATTCAAGAAGGTGGACCTCAACTCCATCTACTCATTTGCGGGCGGGTACCCGAACGCGTGCACCTTTCCCCTCGAAGACATAAAGGAAATCAGCGCGCGCGTACTGGACCGATATGGGGCGCAAGCCCTGCAATACGGAGCGACACAGGGAGTCACGCAGCTGCGCGAAGCTGTGGCAAAACGCTACGGTGTGCCTGTGGCGAATGTGCAGATCAGCACCTCCTCCCAGCAGGGAATAGACGTGTGCACGCGCATACTCGCAGACCCTGGTGACGTGGTGCTCACCTCAAGCCCGACTTACCTGGGGGCAATCCAATCCTTTAAGAGCTACCGTTGCGACATAAGGGCGATGAGATCCTGGGACGAAGCCGGGTGCGGGGTCGATTCCGCCACACTGGCACGGGCGAAGTTCTGCTACGTCATCCCGGATTTCCAGAACCCGAGCGGAGAGACTATGAGCCTCGAGGAAAGGAAAGCGCTGATAGAACTTTCCCGCAAGTACGGTTTCCTGATAATTGAAGACAGCCCATACCGGGAGCTTCGCTATTCGGGAAAGGAGCAGCCCACAATATATTCCCTCGCGCCGGAGCGCACCCTGCATCTGGGAAGTTTTTCCAAGGTGTTCGCACCCGGCTTCAGGCTGGGCTGGATAATCGGGGACGAAGCCCTTCTGGACAAGATTTACGTATGCAAGCAGGCGCTCGACCTTTGCCCGCCGGTGCTGGACCAGTACATCGCCGCCGAGTTTCTCAGCAGCGGAGCCCTGGACAGAAACCTGAAGAAGAGCATAGCATATTACCGCGACAAACGCGACTACATGCTTGCTCTTCTCGATAAATATATGCCTGAAGGAGTGGAGTGGACGCGACCCGAAGGCGGCCTGTTCCTCTTCCTGACTCTTCCGGAAGAAATCGACAGCGTGAAACTCTATGACAGGGCGCTTTCCGCCGGAGTTGCCTACGTTGCCGGCTCGTTCTTCTATCCCGACGGAAGCCACCGCAACACTATGCGGCTGAACTTCTCCTTCCTGGACAAGGACAGGATGGAAGACGGAATAAGAATCCTCGCTTCCCTTCTGGCTTAGGCTTTCTTCGCGCTGAGATTAACCGTCATCCTGTCGGCTGACATACTGATGGTGATTACGGTGGTCTCCTTGTTGAAGACAACAATCACCTCGCCTTCGGCAGGACGTCCGTTGGCGGCAAGGTAGCTTGCAGCTTCAGCTCCCGTACCCAGATTAGTCTCGCTGTCCCCCAACTTGTAGTAAGCCTTGGAGAATATGCCGAGCAGGAGTTCTTTCTTGCCCATAGCATAGTTCTGGAATACGCCCAACACGTCAGACCAGGAGTTCAGCGCACTCTCGTCAAGGGTGGCGGTAATGGAATCGATATTGTCTGAAGTGGATTCCACAAGCACCTGGAACCTGTTGCCCAGAAGGTCCTTCGAGCTATCGAAAAGCATGGTCTTGTTGGTGTCGTCCTCAATTCCTAAGGTGAAATATGCCGAGCAAAGACCGGAGAACTGGGCGCCCAGCCAGCGGTACATGACATCGTAGTCGGCCGTAAACCAATTGTCCTGGAGTATCAGTCCGAAATAGCTTCCTTCGAGCATAGTAAGCAGAGTTACCTCTCCCGGCACATAATCGAATGCAGGAGCAGTGATGATTTTGCCGACACCGGTAAGGCTCACCAGAGAGCGTGTCTGCTCGAGACTGCTGCAGTAGCCCTTGGCCTCGTTGGTGTAGTATTTGGCATTGATGAACTGTCCGAAACCGAGTTTGTCGGCATTGAGCGTATAATAATCCCAGAAAAATTCGGCATTGTCGTTTGACACCGGCTGAACGATAATCTTGTCAAGGCTCTCATAATTGTCCCTGATCGCAAAGAGGTTCATCTGGTACTCCTGGCCTTCTATTTCCACCTTGGAGGCCAGTATGATCATTCCGGAATAGTTGTCGGCGTAGGTGACATACTGGTTGTACTTGTTGTAGAAGTCGCTGTAACTTTTATTGAGCTCCTTGGCGAATACAGCCGGATCGAATTCCACAAATTCGGTCGGAGTCTTTACTGGATCCTTGAAACAGGACACTGCCATAAGGGAGGCAAGTGCGAGGACAAGCAATGATTTGATACTTTTCATCTTGAATAAAGTTGTTATTGGCAATACAAAGGTACGCCCCTTTTTTGTATAAAGCAAACCACCGGTACGAAAGTGCAAACCAATGGCACGAAAGTGCAAATCAGCGGCGCGATAGCGCAAAATATACTGCAAAAACGGCGGCAAGCGCTGCTGTTTCCGTGCGCAGACGACTGTCCCCCAGATGCACGGGCTTCCATCCAAGTTCGAGGGCAAGCGAGACCTCCTCGGGGCTGAAATCCCCTTCCGGACCTATGAGCACGCAAATCTCCGCATCGGGCGGCAAATTCCCAAGGGCGGAATCGAGGCCGAGACGCAAGTCGCGGTCCAGGCTTTCATCACAGTACGCAATCAGGCGCAGGGATGACTCCGGAGCCTTGCGAAGCCACTCCTTCACGGGAAGGGGTTCCGCAAGCCGGGGAACAGCAGCCTTCAGAGACTGCTTCGCAGCCGAAAGCATAATGCGCGAGATGCGTTCAGTATTGATGCTCCTGCGCTCAGAATGGTCTCCGAATACAGGCACTATGCTGTCCACACCCACTTCCGTGGCCTTTTCCACGAACCACTCGTAACGGGCGATGTTCTTGGTGGGACACACGGCCATATGCAACTTGTAGCTGTGGGTGCCGAAGTTCTCCTCAGCGGCATCGATACGCGCCTCGACAGCCTTTGCGTCAGCGCTGAGCAGGGTGCAGCGGTAGAGCGTGCCGCAGCCGTCTATCACGGAAACGGCATCCCCGGCACGGTGGCGCAACACCTTCACGCAATGAGCCGACTCCTCCTTGTCAAGAAAGAGCGTATTTCCTTGTATGTCAGAAGAATAAAACAGTTCCATCACTTGAAGAGCGTTCTCACCAACTCGGGCACGTCGGCCACCTTTACGAGCTTGATATCCTTGGGAACGTGGTCCGTGTTGGTATAGGATGAGAGGTAAATTTTCTTGAATCCGAGCCTTGCGGCTTCAGCAATGCGGCGCTCTGCCTGGGCAACGGGACGCACCTCCCCGCTCAAGCCGATTTCGGCCGCAAAGCACACGTCGGAAGGGAGAGGGAAATCGAAGTTGGACGAGAGCACGGCGCACACCACCGCCAGGTCGCAGGCGGGGTCGTTGACCTTGAGTCCGCCCGCCATATTCAGGAATACGTCCTTCGCGCCGAGCTTGAATCCTGCCTTCTTCTCGAGCACCGCCAGAAGCATATTCAGGCGCCTCGTGTCGAAGCCGGTCGCGCTGCGCTGGGCGGTTCCGTACACCGCGGAACTCACCAGGGCCTGTACCTCGAAGAGCAGGGGTCTGGTGCCGTCGAGCGTGGCCGCAATCGCAGCTCCGCTCAAACCCTGCTCGTGCATAGGGATGAGCAGCTCGGAAGGATTGCTCACCTCGCGCAGTCCGGCGCCCGTCATCTCGAACACCGCCAGCTCAGATGTGGAGCCGAAACGGTTCTTGATGCTGCGCAGGAGCCTGTACGAGCCGCGGTTGTCGCCCTCGAACTGCAGCACCACGTCCACGATGTGCTCCAGGATTTTCGGTCCGGCGATGTACCCGTCCTTGGTGATGTGGCCTATGAGTATAACCGGCACATTGCTTTCCTTCGCAAAGCGCAGCAGGGCCACCGCCACCTCCTTGATCTGACTCACGGAACCGGGCGCCGACTCCACGCTGTCGGTGAACATGGTCTGCACCGAGTCCACTATCATCAGGTCGGGGTGGATCTGCTCCGCCTGAGCTACGATGTCCTCGATGCGCGTCTCGGAATAAATGAGGCAGGAGGAATCCTCGCCTCCCAGACGCACGGCGCGCATCTTCACCTGGGCCGCACTCTCCTCGCCCGTGACGTATAGGGTGCTGAGGCTCTTGCTTCGCAGAGGTATCTGGAGGCTGAGCGTGGACTTGCCTATGCCAGGCTCGCCACCTATAAGCACCAGGGACCCCGGCACTATGCCTCCGCCCAGGAGACGGTCGAGCTCGGGCATTCCCAGCAGGATGCGGGCTTCACCGGAACCGTTGATTTCCTTGATTTTCAACGGTTTGCGCGAGCTGGTCCGCTCCACTGCGCGACCTGCGGAAGCCTTCTGCCCGCTCTGCACGGGAGCTTCCTGCATAGTGTTCCATTCTCCGCACGCCGGGCAGCGCCCCATCCACTTGGGGCTTTCGTTGCCGCAGGCTGTGCAATACCAGAGTGTCTTTGTCTTCGGTGGCATAGCAAATTATCTTGGGAGGCGGAAAAGCTCCATATCCGAAGCCTTGCCGTTCTCAATTTTGAATCTCAGGGCCGTGCGCTCCACCTGCCAGCCTTGCAGACCGGCCGCCCCGGGGTTGATATACAGCATATCGTGCTGCTTGTCGTGCATCACTTTCAGTATGTGGGAATGGCCGCATACGAATATGTCCGGGCGATATGAGTCGATCAGGGCGAGGGCGCGCAGGTCGTAGTGGCCCGGGGACCCGCCTATATGAGTCATCAGCACCTTACAACCCTCAAGCTCGAATTCCTGGAACGCTGGATACACGCGGCGTATGTCCTGCCCATCGCAGTTGCCGCAGACCCCGACCAGAGGCTTGAAGGAGGCAATGGAGGCGGCGAACTCTATTCCGGAGCCGAAATCACCGGCGTGCCATATCACGTCCACTGGCTCGAAGAAATCCCTGAACTGATCGCTGAACACCCCGTGGGTGTCGCTGATGATGCCTACGAACATAGGCTACTTCCCTTCTTCGGCGAGGTGTTTCTCCCAGGCCCATGCGGCGGCGAGAGTCTCGTCAACGCTGCGCTCAGCCTTCCACCCAAGCTCTTTCTCCGCGCGCGTAGGGTCGGCCCAGATTGCGACCACGTCACCAGGACGGCGGGGAGCTATCTTATAGTTGAGCTTGAGATTGTTCACCTTTTCGAAGCTCTTTATGAGTTCGAGCACTGAGACCGGACGGCCCGTGCCCACGTTGAAGATTTCGTACTCTTCCTTCATCCTGCCCTCGACCATCCTGGACACGGCGCAGACGTGGGCCTTGGCCAGATCCACGATGTCGATGTAGTCGCGCAGACAGGTGCCGTCAGAGGTAGGATAGTCATCGCCGAAGACGGAGAGGCATTCTCTCTTGCCTATGGCGGTCTGCGTGATGAAAGGCACGAGATTGTTCGGCACTCCGCGCGGAAGTTCTCCTATCAGGGCGGAAGGGTGGGCGCCTATAGGGTTGAAGTAGCGCAGGGCTATGCCCTTGATTCCGGGATAAGCCTTCACGCTATCGCGGAGTATGTCTTCGCATATCTGCTTGGTGTTCCCGTAAGGGGAGGTTGCGCTCTGGCGCGGGGACTCTTCGGTCACCGGGAGCTTGTCGGTCTCGCCATAGACGGTGGCGGAGGACGAGAAGAGCACATTGCAACCCTTTACCCTGGCAGCCTCGAGTATGTTGATAAAGGAGCCAAGGTTGTTGGAATAATACATCAGCGGCTCCGCAACCGACTCACCCACAGCCTTATAGGCAGCAAAGTGAATGACGGCGTCAATCTTGTTCTCCGCAAAGAGCCTGTCCACGGCAGCCTTGTCGCAGAAATCCATCCTGATGAGGGGAAGGCGCTTACCTGTAATCTTGCAGACACCTTCATAGTTGGTAAGGTCGCAGTTGGAGAAGTTGTCCGCGATGATGACATCATAACCGGCAGCAGTGAGCTCCACGGTCACGTGGCTTCCGATAAATCCGGCACCGCCGGAAACAAGTACGGTATGTTTCATATTCCAGTTGTTTTCTTTTGACGAATTGTGTCCTGCGAATTTAGTGAAATTCCCGGAAAAGAGGACAGCTAATCAGCTTTTCCTACATATGACAGGAACTCTGCGCGCACGCGGTCACTCTTGCGGAAAGCTCCTGTCAGGCAGGTGGTTGTCATCTCTCCGCTCTTTCTTGCCCCGCGGCTCTCCTTGCACATATGCCTGCCCCTCATCATCAGGGCCATCCCCAGAGGCGGGTTCTCCTCCCCGAGGGCTTCGGTGAGCATTTCCACCACGTCGTGCACGAGTCTTTCCTGAACCTGAAGACGGGAGGCGCAGTAATCCACCACCCGACCTATTTTGGACAGGCCGAGGATGCGCCCCTTCGGATTGGGGAGGTAGGCGAACCAGTAATCCCCGAAGAAGGTGCGGCAATGGTGTTCGCACACGGAATAAAACGTGCCGCTGTCCACGACCATATTGTCGTAGATTATGCCGTCCAGGCCATTGGGGAAGGTGGTTATCTGGGGTTTCTGCGCGGGGTCATAGCCACGGAACATTTCCGCGAACATCCTCAACATACGCTCGGGGGTATCTTTCAGCCCCACCCTGTCGGGATCGTCTCCTATGAATTCGAGGAGCTCCCGTATATTCTGTTTTGCTTCAGCTTCTGAAATCATTCGGGAAAGTTAGTGATAATCGGGTTCATTTCAAAAAAAAGAGGCTGACCGGATGATCAACCTCTTTGTGCGGACGGTGAGACTCGAACTCACACAGGCCAACGCCCACTACCCCCTC
>SFJB01000137.1 GCA_004555145.1 Bacteroidales bacterium
CCTCAGGCATATCATTCTGTGTCAGGACATTGGTAAGCTCGCGCGCACGGTCGTTGCGGAAATTGTAGAAGATTACAGCGTCGCCCTCTTCCACCTTGCCGACAGGCTGTCCGCCTTCGGTGATGACTACAGGTTTGATAAACTCGTCGGTGACACCTTCATTATAAGAAGCCTGGATAGCCTCGAGAGCTGAGCCGAACTGAGCGCCCTTGCCATCCACGAGCATATCGTAAGCCTCCTTGACACGGCCCCAGCGCTTGTCGCGGTCCATTGCGTAGAAACGTCCGCAGACGCTTGCCACCTTTCCTGTTGTCTGAGCCATTTTCTCCTCGAGCTCCTTCACGAAACCGTAGCCGCTGCGCGGATCCGTGTCGCGTCCGTCCATAAAGCAGTGCACGTAAACCTTGTCCAGGCCTGCCTTCTGAGCTTCAGCGAGGAATTCATAAAGGTGGTTGAGGCTGGAGTGCACGCCGCCGTGGGAGCAGAGGCCGAAGAAGTGGAGCTTCTTGCCCGATTGCTTCACGTAATCGTAGGCAGCCTTGATTTCCTTGTTTTCCATCAGTTTGTGGTCGCGGCAAGCCATATTGATCTTTACGAGATCCTGATACACCACGCGGCCTGCTCCGAGGTTCATATGTCCCACCTCGGAATTTCCCATCTGTCCGTCAGGAAGACCCACATACTCGCCGCAGGCCTGAAGATGGGACATAGGATATTTGGCCCTGAGGCTGTCGATAAAAGGAGCGCCCTGGGTGTAAATCGCATTGGAACTGTCGTGACGGCCTTCTCCCCAGCCGTCGAGAATCATCAGAAGTACTTTTCTGTTCATTTCTTATAATCCTTAAAACTTAGTCAATCAAACCTCTGCCGCGAAGCATAGCCGCAGAATCCGGCTCACGTCCGGCAAAGGACTTGTAGAGCACCATAGGCTCCTCGCTGCCGCCCTTCTCAAGGAAAGTATGCTTGAACTTGGCTGCAAGCTCGAGGTCCCATACTCCGTTCGGAGACGGCTGGAAGATGCTGAAGGCATCCTTGTCGAGAACTTCAGCCCAGAGGTAGCCGTAGTAGCCTGCGTTGTAGCCGCTGCCGCCGAAGATATGGTTGAAGTAGGTGCTCCGATAACGGAAGGTAATCTCCGGGATAAGGCCGATCTCCTCTGCGACCTTTGCCTCAAAGGAGTCGATATCCACGCCGTCAAGGCTCTTGAGCTCGTGCCACTTCATATCAAGCATGGAGGCAGCGCAGAGTTCGGTAGTCATAAATCCCTGGTTGAACTTGAGGGCATTGTTGATCTTGGCCACAAGAGCCGCAGGAATCACCTCACCCTTGTCGTTCTTGGCATACTGGGCAAGCAACTCTGGCTGGAAGGCCCAGTTCTCGTTGAACTGGGAGAACATCTCCACGAAGTCACGGGTAACGGAGGTGCCGCTTACGGAAGGATAGGTGCACTTGGAGAGGAGTCCGTGGAGTGCGTGTCCGAACTCGTGGAACACGGTTGAAACCTCATCGATACTCATATACTCGGCAAGATTGCCCACGTTCACGATGATAGGGCGCACCTCGTTGCCGTCCGCATCCACATACTGTTCGCGTATGTTGTTCATCCACGCACCTCCCCTCTTGCTCGCGCGCGGGAAGAAGTCAGTGGTCAGTATGCCTATGAGCGAACCGTCGTCATTGGTAAGCTTCCAGGTGGTGACGCAATCGGGGTTGTATGACGGCACGTTCTCCAGCTTTTCAGCATTCACGCCGTAAAGGGTCTTTGCGCAGGCGAAGATTCCGTTGATGACATTCTCGGCCTTGAAGTACTGCTTCACCTCATTCTCGTCGAGGTCGTACTTCTCCTTGCGCACCTTCTCCGCATAGTACCACCAGTCCCAAGGCTCGATCTTTGAACCGACAGGGAGCTTGCCCGCCTTGATATCGCGATCCATAACTTCCTGCATATCTGCCAGTTCCACCTTTGCCTTAGCGACAGCTGCCTTCATGATTCCGTCGAGGAAAGAGTCCACGGTCTGAGGATTTGCCGCCATCTTGTCGGAAAGGGTGTATGCAGCCGGAGTATCGTATCCGAGTATGTTTGCCTTGCGTATGCGGAGCTCGAGAAGCTCGAAGATGAGCTTGCTGTTGTCGTTTTCGTTGCCGTTGTGGCCGCGCATGGTGTATGCCTCGTTGTACTGGCGACGCAGCTCGCGGTCCTCCGTGGAGGTCATCTTCTCAGGATATGAAGACACGCTGAAGCCGAACTTCTCGCTGAAAGCGTTGGACTCGGCCAGAATGTTGTTGCCTATCTTCTGGGTGAGCTCTGCGGTGCGGGTGTTGATCTCGCGGAGTTCTGCCTGCTTTGCCTCGTCAAGGCCTATTCCCTCGCGCTCGAAGCTGTCGAAATGCTTCTTGAGCACCATCTGCTGCTCGCGGGTGAGGGCGCTCTGGTCGCCGTGGTAAACGGTGGCGATGCGGTTGTAGAGGGCCTTGTTGAAGGAAATGTTGTCGCTGTGCTCGCTCATCATCGGGATGGCTTCGTCAAGCACTGCGTCAAGCGCGTCGCTGCGGTCGGTCTCGCTGACATTGTAGAGCACTCCGGCAACTTTGCTGATAATGCTTCCGGAAAGCTCCAGAGGAGCGATTGTATTCTCAAAAGTAGGAGCGTCAGGATTTGAAACGATTGCTTCGATTTCCGCATTCTGCTGCTCGATTCCCGCCTTGAGAGCAGGGATATAGTCGGAGGTGCGGATCTGGTCGAACGGAGGGATTCCGTAAGGGGTATCCCACTCCGTAAGGAATGGATTTGTCCTGTTGCAGGCTGTCATAGCTAATGCAATTGCAAGAATAGTAAAGATTTTTTTCATATTACTTGAAAATGGAAATGTCATCAATGCTGTTTACCATCATCTGGATCTTGCCCTGATAGAGGGTGAGCACTCCGGTGACGCTGACCTTCGACTCTCCGGAGAGGACTCCGGCAGGGATTTCCGTGTCGGCAAACTTGGAGAAACCGCTGGTGCGGACCTGGATGCAGGTGCCTCCTGGTGTTGAGAAATAATGACTTACGGAAGCTGCGGCGCGGTCAATGCCCGGATAGCTGACCTCTCCGTTCTCCTCCTTGCGGTAGTCGCCCACGGTGCCGTAATTGTAGTCATTGGCATTGCCTATATTGAAACTGTCCCAAACGCCGGAATAGAGATACTCGGTCATCTTCTCCTTGGACATTGCCCAGGTGGTGATGCCGGTGTTCTCACCGGAGATGAATATGCGGTTGGAGGAAGCCTTCTTGTCCTTGTTGGAGTCAATGTAGAGCAGGGCGAATGCCTCGTTCTGCTCCTTATAGCGGGTATCGTACCAGCCGTAGGTGAGGTCGTCTATGGTCACGATCTTGCCTATGTATTGGTTTGTGGCCTGGGTGGCGGTGCTTGAAGGGAGCTGGCCGTCACGGAGTACAACCGGAGTCACCTCTTCCTCCATCTCGCCCTTGAGCACGTGGGTGTCGATAAGGAGCGGAGCTTCGATGTAAGAGG
>SFJB01000023.1 GCA_004555145.1 Bacteroidales bacterium
GGATAATCTTTATGAGAAGGTAAAAGAAAAATATTGAAACTTTTTGCCGCTACGCTACGGTAAAATAAGTATGGAAAAGAAAATACCTACAAACACTCAGACCCGCGACATAAAGTATCTCGCGGAGCCTACGGGCAACATCTACGAAACTGTGGTCATACTCTCGAAGAGAGCCAACCAGATTGCTCTCGCCGAAAAGAAGGAGCTTGCAAAGAAGCTCGAGGAATTCAAGGGAGACCGCGACACTATGGATGAGGTGTTCGAGAACAAGGAGCAGATCGAAATCTCAAAGTACTACGAGCGTCAGCCTAAGCCGGATCTCGTAGCCATTTCCGAGTTCGAGAACGGCGATCTGTATTACAGGACTGCCAAGGAAGACGCAGCGGAAAAATAAAGTTCCGCGATGCTCCGCTCCCTGCACATAGAAAACTACATTCTGATAGACTCTCTGGACGTAAGTTTCCCGGAGGGTCTTGTCATCATAACCGGACAGACGGGAGCCGGCAAATCCATACTCCTGGGTGCCTTGTCCCTGCTGTTCGGGGCGAAGGCGGATGCCTCTGTGATTGCCGAAGGAGCGGACAGTTGCGTGGTCGAGGCAGAATTCGACATAGGCTCAAGCGGACATCTGCTCATCAGAAGGGTGATATATCCTTCAGGAAGGTCAAGGAGCTTTCTCAACGATGCCCCCGTGCAGGTTTCTGCCCTTCAGAATATGGCGGACAGGCTCATAGACATCCATTCGCAGCACAAGAGCCTGCTGATTACCGACAGGAAATTCCAACTCTCTGTCCTGGATGCTTTCGCCTCGGACAGGGAGCTGCTTATGGAATGCAGGAAACTCTGGGGAGAGCTTTCGGCTTTACATTCCCGTATCAGGACAAAACGGGAGGAGTACAACAGGCTGCTTGCCGAGAAGGAGTACTCCGAAGCTGTTCTGGAACGCCTGGACTCAGCCCGTCTCGTTCCCGGAGAGCTGGAGGCCCTGGAAGAGGAGCATAAAAGTCTTTCGAATGCCGAGCAGATTCTCGGCGCCCTCTCCAAGGCATCATCTGTCCTTTCGGAGGAGCAGGAAGGCCCGGGGCTCCCCGTGCTTTCCGCCTTGAGGGAAGCTTCGAAGTCCCTGGACCACATTTCTTCCTGCCTGCCTGCCGCTTCTTCCCTCGCTTCCCGCCTGGAATCCTCCAGAATAGAGATTGAGGACATATGCGAGGAACTCGATTCGGTGCAAAACTCGATAGACCTGTCTCCGAAGAGGCTCGAGGAAGTGGAAGACAGGATGTCTGAGCTCTATTCCCTTATGAAGAAGCATAACTGCAACAGCATAGAGGAGCTCATAGAAATCAGGGACAGATATTCCCTCTCCGTAAATGGAATAGAGGACCTTGCCGAAGAACTTAAGTCCTTGACCCAGAAAGAGAATGAACTCGGCCAGCGCTATGCTTCCGTGTGTGGGGGACTTACTGAACTGCGCAGGAATGCCGCCCCTGGACTGGCATCCGAGATCCGTTCCCTGCTGCATTTCCTGGAGTTGGAAGGATCCGACTTCGAGGTCAGCGTGGCGCCTTGCGAGCCGGGGCTGAACGGAGCTGACAGCGTACGCTTCCTCTTCTCCGCCAACGGCAGGGCTCCGGAGGAGCTCTCGAAGGTGGCTTCCGGAGGCGAAATCTCCAGAATCATGCTCTCCATCAAGGCGATAATGGCGAGGTTCCTGGGAATGCCTACCCTTATTTTCGATGAAATTGACACTGGAGTAAGCGGCAGCGTCGCCGACAAGATGGGCCGTATGATATGCTCTATGGGCAAGGATATGCAGGTATTCGCAATCACCCACCTGCCGCAGGTAGCTGCGAAGGGCAGCGCCCATTATCTGGTGAGCAAATCCACCAATGCCCAGGGACGCACCTCATCCACGCTGAGCCGCATAGAGGGCGAGGACAGGGTAAGGGAGATCGCAAGATTGCTCAGCGGCTCAACCATAAGCGAAGCTGCCCTCGCAAATGCGGAGCAGCTCCTCAATGAAAATCTTTGATGTCTTATAAGAGACTGACCGTCAGGTCAGGACGGTACACGATTCTTCTTACTGCAATATTCTGCATTCCGTCAGCCACGTCATAGTCGAAGCGGAAATCTGCCTGCAGTCCCTTGTGGGAATATTCCGGCAGCCTCCTCGCCCAGCGTCTTCCGAAGCGTGCGCTGGCTGCTGCGTAGTAGCGTACTGTGTCATAGCCCTGGAAGGCGAAGGAGCCGGGTTCGCTCTGCAGCAGGGAGCGGTATGCAATGATGAAATCCTTAACGGCAGGATCTTCATAATCAATGAAATATGATGCGCATAGACGGGTATTGGCCGTATAGAGGTCGAACACGTCGGGCCCGACGCAGCTGCGCACTTTGGAGCTGCTGTAGAGCACTATGTTGTCCTGTATGCTTGAGGCTATGCCTATGCTCCTGACTGCCTTGGTGATGAAGGCATCGTTGTCGGAAGCAATCATGATCCTGTATTTTCCCAGCGGCTTCGGACTCAGCTCTTCTGCCGAGCTGATGCTCTTGAAAATGACTCCGGATTGCTGCAGCCTTGATATGAGGTATGAGCTCTGCTCCCCGTTGCCCTGTACGGACACGTCCCTGATTACCACGACCTCGTCGCCAGCCATACATTCCTCGATGAGCCAGTCGACCATGTCATCTATCTGCCTGGTCCAGGGTACCGGGGATTGGATGACCTTCCCGTCCGATGTCAGGTCTGCCGCCTTCGGTTCGAGCGGCGACACTATGGCCCTGCCTTTTCCCAGGCGTGCGGACAGGGTCTGCAGCCCGTCATATTCCACAGGTCCTATGATTACATCCTGTCCGGAAAGTATATCCCCGTCAAGGCTGAAGTCCGGCGCGTCGCTGTCATATACACGCAGGTTCACCCTGACTCCTGTCCTGCCAAGGTCGCGCACTGCCATCAGCGCTCCGCTGTACATCTCCAGAAAGTTGGAACTCGGCTTCTCCCCGGATGCCTTGAGAGGCAGTATCAGGCTTATGTTCAGCTCATCGCTGAAGCCGTTGAGCCATATTTCATCGCTGTCGAGAGTGTCGGCTGCGGCAGTGGGTGTTTCGCTTTTGATGACGCTGTCAATCCTGACGACGGCCGTGGTGTCGGTCTGCGCCTTTTTCTGGGCCTTTTTCTTGCCGGGGAATAGCCACCAGGAGTTCTGGGCTCCTGCGCAGAGACCCAAAAGGCAGAAAGCCGTCAGCGATATGAGGATTCTTTTCATTTTCAAATATCGTTTAAAGACTGTCGATGAATTCAACAAGATTCTTGCAGAATCTGTTCCAACTCAGCCTTTCGTTTTCCTTTTTGATGTTCTCCACCATACTTTCCCGCAGCTCGGGCTCTTCGAAGTAGCGCTCAATCGCGGCTGCAACGCACTCGGGAGTACATTCTTCGCACACGAGGCCTGTGCCCCTGTCTCCTATGGTCTCCTTCAGCCCGCCCACGTCCGTAACCACCATAGGCAGTTCGAAGTGGTTGGATACGGCGCTGATTCCGCTCTGGGTGGCGCTGCGGTATGGCAGCACGGTGAGGTCGGCTGCGGAGAAATATTTCTTCACATCGGAATCCCTGATGTACTGGGGATAGAGGAAGATGCGGGACGGATCCGGGTCCGCGTCAATCAGAGCCTGGTACTTTTCGAAGGAACCATAAGGTTCGCCGGCAATGATGAGGCGGTAGCGGCTGTCCAGAAGGCGCAGCGCCCTGAGCAGTATGTCAAGTCCCTTGTATTCGCGTATCAGCCCGAAGAACAGCAGGTTGCGGCTGCATTCCTTATTCGGGATGCCCAGAAGCTGCTCGGCTTCTGCTTTTTCAAGTCTGGCGCCGAAGTGGTTATAGACAGGGTGGGGGAGTACGGTGTATCTCGCTTCCGGACGGATTTTCAGCAGATCCGAGGCGACTTCCCCGCACAGGGTGACGCAGCCGTCGAGGGATTTGAGGAACCAGGATGTGAAGGGCCTGTCGAAAAAGTGCGGCTCGTGCGGGATGACGTTGTCGAGTATGCCTATGGTCCTGCATCCCCGGGGCATCTTTCTTGCGACGCTGCCCAGAGAAGGGGCGAACCAGGACATCCAGTAACGCATAATCAGCACGTCCGGCTTCCAGGAGGCTATTTCCCTTGCCGTCCTGCCCCAGCTGAAAGGATTGGCCGTATCCAGCAGAGCCTTGGACTCTACGGGTACGGCCTCGTCTTCCGGCGTGACGTATTGCGTCTTGCCCGGGAAAAGCAGATCGGGATACTGTCTTGTAAAGTTGAAGGCGCGCACCTCGTGCACCCTGCCCAATTCAGAAATGAGATTGGCGTTGAATTGGGCTATACCTCCCCTGAAGGGATAGAAACAGGACAGTACCGCTATCTTCACGGCTTTTCCTGTTTATTTCTGGCTGTTCTTCTCCTGTACGTAGGCGGCGTTGAGGCCTTCGAGGAGGGTGTCAGTGATATCGAGTTCAGGATCACCGGCAACTACAGGGGCAGCAAGGATGTCGCCCTGGGTAGCGATGATCATCGCATACTTCTTCTCGGCGTTGAATTCCTGGATGTAGTTGTTGATGGCGTCAGCGAGCTGGTTCATCATCACCTGCTGCTCTTCGAGAATCTCCTGCTGCTTCTGGGCGGCATAGTTCTCGAAACTCTGCTGCTGCTCGATGAGCTTCTGGTTCTGGGTCTGGGCAACGGATTGGGTGAGGAGACCCTTGTTGAGCTTGTCGCTGAATGCGTTGATGTCTTTCTCGAGCTTGTTGCGGCGGCGGGTCACTTCCTGATTGATGCTGTTGACTTTGGTCTCCACGACGCTGCGGAGCTCGTTGGCCATATCGTAATCGCGCAGGATGGTGTCGAGGTTGAAATAGACGATGGAGCCCGCTGCGGCTGCAACTTCATCAGTCTGGGCGTTGTCTGCTGCGTTCTGGCTTGAGGTGTTGTTGCAGCTTACGAGTGTGAGCGAGAGTCCTGCGAGGACTGCAGCGCTGAGGATAAATGCTTTCTTCATTTGATTTATATTCTTTGTTTTATTGTCAATACCTGTCTATGCCGGGCGGCATATAAAGTGCAAATGTAGTTAAAAATTATTAATTTCCGAGAGATACCGCTCTATAGTTGTCTCAAGACCCATATACAAGGCATCACAAATCAGGGCGTGTCCTATGCTCACCTCGTCGGTCCACGGAATTGTGCGGATGAAGAATGCCAGGTTGTCGAGGTTGAGGTCGTGGCCGGCATTGAGCCCGAGCCCGAGCTCGCGCGCCGCCTCTGCCGTGCGCAGGTACGGGGCTATCGCTTCCTGCGGGTCGCGTCCGTAGCCTTCGGCGTATGCCGCGGTGTACAGTTCCACCCTGTCCGCACCGCAGAGCATTGCGCCTTCAGCCATCGCCGGGTCCGGGTCGATGAATATGGATGTGCGTATGCCCCTGTCCTTGAATGACTTGCATATTCTCGTGAGGAAGGATCTGTTGCGTATTGTGTCCCAGCCTGCGTTGGATGTGAGGGCGTCGGGCGCGTCCGGTACCAGCGTGACCTGGTCCGGCACCACCTCGCACACGAGTGCCGCGAAGCTGCCGGTAGGGTTGCCCTCGATGTTGAACTCTGTGCGTATTTCCGGCCTGAGCAGGCGTACGTCCGAGTAGCGTATGTGCCTCTCGTCCGGGCGCGGGTGCACCGTGATGCCCTCCGCTCCGAAGCGCTCGCAATCCAGGGCTGCCTTAAGGACGTTCGGCTGATTGCCTCCGCGCGAATTGCGTATCAAGGCAATCTTGTTGATATTGACACTGAGTCTGGTCATATGATAATTACCAATTAGAACACAAAAATACTGAAATATTTTGTAAAAATTCTTACATTTGACGTTCAATATGAAACTTGCCTATTATATAAAGGATGACAAGCTCTCTTCCGACAGCAGGGCATCGGCATTGATAGAGGACATCGCTTCGAGCGGATTCGGCCTCTACAGGGTCTTTGATGCGGCCGGAGTGGAAGCCGGAACCGATGCGCTGCTGAGCCTCGGTGGCGACGGCACTTTCCTGAGTGCCGCGAGGATTGCCGTACCCTGCGGCCTGCCTGTGCTCGGCGTGAACTTCGGCAGGGTCGGTTTCCTTTCGGACATCGATCCCGAGCACGTGACAGAGGCCTTGAAGGAAGGACTCTTCACCGTTCAGGACAGGGATCTGCTCAAGGTCAGCTGCTCTCTGGAGGGGGATGCGGGCTTCTGGCCCTTCGCCCTCAACGAGACCAGCGTGTCCAGGGTCAGCGCTTCCATGCTCGGTATTGACGTGAAGGTGGACGGGGTTGCTCTGCCGACCTACTGGTCGGACGGCCTGCTGGTGGCTACGGGCACCGGTTCCACGGCCTATTCCCTCAGTGTAGGGGGCCCTATCTGCACCCCTGATGCCAAGGTGTTCATCGTCTCGCCGGTATCTCCCCACAACCTCAATCTAAGGCCTCTTATCGTGCCTCATACATCGCTGATTTCCATATCTTTACGCTCGCGCCACGGAAGTGCGCTGCTGTCCCTGGACAACCGCACCTATCCTATCAGTGCGGAGGAAAGCCTGGAGCTCAGCCTGGCGAGTGTGAAGCTCAGGAGAATGTGCCTGCAGAAGTCCAATTTTTTCAATGCGCTCCGCAGCCGTCTCTTCTGGGGAGAGGACGTGCGCAACAGCAGCGATAGCAGATGACGATATGATTATTCCAGACAAACTTCCGATACACGTTTCCCTCATTATGGACGGCAATGGCCGTTGGGCCGAAAAACGCGGCAAGCCGAGGGTGTACGGCCATTTCGAAGGCGTTGAGAGTGTGCGTTCCGTAATGGAAACATCCGTGAAACTGGGCATACGCTACGTGTCCTTCTTCGCTTTTTCCGAGGAGAACTGGGCCCGACCGGAAGACGAGGTTGGCACCCTGATGGAGCTTATGGGCAAGGCGATGTGCGCCGAACTCCCGACCTTTATGGAACACAATGTACGCTTCATGGTGCTGGGCAACAGGGAGCGTCTCGGCGCAGAACTCCTGTCCACGATAGATGACGTGTGCGCCCGCACTGCAGCCAACACCGGTCTGACCATGATACTGATGTTGAGCTACAGCGGCAGATGGGATATTCTGCAGGCCGCACGGAGAATGGCACACGATTTGAAAAACAAGCCCGATTGTGACTTGGACGCGGCGGATTTCAGCCGTTACCTCGTGACTGACGGAATCCCGGATCCGGACTTGCTTATCCGTACCTCGGGGGAAAAGAGAATCAGCAATTATTTTCTTTGGCAGAGCGCATATACGGAATTCGTCTTCACCGACGTCCTTTGGCCGGATTTCAGGGAGGAAGAATACCTCAAGGCGTTGGAAGAATACGCTTCTCGTGACCGTCGTTTCGGAAAAGTCAAATAAAAGGATTATATTTGCAAATTATGAGAATCGTACGCAAACTTGCAATAACTGCCTTGACGCTTGCAGCAGTGCTTCCGCTCTGCGCGCAGAGCGCCGATGTGGAGGTGGATTACAACCGGCCGAAGAAGTATGTGGTCGGCGGTGTCAGGGTGGAAGGCAATACCTATTTCAAGGAGCAGATGATAGTCTCCCAGGCCGGGGTGCGCCCCGGCAGCACCATCACCGTGCCGGGAGAAGAAGTCTCCAATATGGTCAAGAGGCTGATGCTCCAGAAGTTCTTCGATGACGTTTCCGTGGAAATAGACAGCCTCAGCGCCAAAGCCGACACTGCCTGGCTGGCAATCAAGATTCAGGAGAGGCCGCGCGTGTCCCGTTGGAGCTATTCAGGCGTGAAGTCGGGTGAGCGCAAGGACATCGAGGAGCGTACGAACCTCAAGCGCGGGCGCGAGTTCTCCGAGTACGTGGAGAAGACCACCATCGACATCATCAAGCGCTACTTTGCCGAAAAGGGCTTCCTCCAGTGCGAGGTGACGGCGCAGGTAAAGCGCGATACCATAGTGAAGAACGCCATCCAGGTGAACTTCCACGTGGACAAGGGCGAGAAGATCAAGATCAAGGAAATCAATTTCATAGGCAACGAGAACGTGAAGGAATACAAACTCGCCAAGTCTATGAAGAAGACCAAGTCCAACAAGTTCTACAACTTCTTCCACAGCAAGAAGTTCAACGAGAAGGAATACCTCAACGACAAGCGCAGCGTCATAAGTGCCTTCAATGAAGCGGGTTACCGCGATGCGCGACTGGTAAGGGACTCGATCTACTACGTGGAGCCGAACAGGCTCGGGATTGACCTGGTCTTCGACGAGGGCGACAAGTACTACTTCGGCGATATCACCTGGACCGGCAACTCCGTTTACTCTTCCGACCAGCTGAACTCGGTGCTCTCCATCAACAAGGGCGACGTGTACGATGTGGTGACGATGCAGCAGCGTCTGTACGGCGGCGGAAAGCAGAACGAATACGATGTCACCAAGCTCTACAGGGACAACGGTTACCTTTTCTTCAACCTCACCCCGGTGGAGACCAATATCCAGAACGATACCGTGGACGTGGAGATGCGCATCTCCGAAGGCAAGCAGGCAATCCTGGACAACATAGTCATCAACGGCAACGACCTCACCAACGAGAAGGTGGTGCGCCGCCAGATCTTCACCCGCCCGGGTTACCTCTTCAGCCAGACCGACTTCGAGCGCTCGATACGTGAAATCGCCTCCCTCGGCCAGTTCGATGCCGAGGCGATCATGGACCCGAATACAGGATGGTCCGTCATCCCGAAATCCACCAGCAACACGGTTGACATCATCTACAACGTGACCGAGAAGCCATCCTCCCAGCTCGAACTTTCCGGAGGTTGGGGTGGATACACCTTTGTCGCCACGGTCGGCGTCAGCTTCAACAATTTCTCCACCCACCGTATGTTCGACAAGGGCGCGTGGAGACCGGTGCCTCTGGGAGACGCGCAGAACCTTGCAATCCGTTTCCAGACCAACGGTACCTACTACACCGCGTTCTCGGCAAGTTTCACCGAGCCTTGGCTCTTCGGAAAGAAGCCGACTTCCCTGAACCTGAGCGCATACTATACCCGTTCCACCGACTCGTATCTTGCCCTCAACATCCTGAGCAACAACCGTATGATGGAGGTTTACGGCTTCGCGGCATCACTGGGTACGCGACTGAAGTGGCCTGACAGCTATTTCGTGCTCTACAACGGCTTCAACTGGCAGACCTACAAGCTGAAGAACTGGTATTCCGGATACTTCATCTTCGATGACGGTATCGCCAACAACATCAACTACTCCGTGACCTTGAGCCGCAACTCCACGGACCAGATCATCTATCCGCGCCAGGGTTCGGACTTCAGCTTCTCCCTTCAGCTCACTCCTCCTTTCTCACTTTTCAGAAAGTATGATTTCGACGCTGACGGCAACAAGGTCAAGGTGGACAACTATCGCGACGTAAACTACGACAACTGGACGGCGAAGAACCGCTTCAAGTGGATTGAATACCACAAGTGGAAATTGTCCGGCACCACCTACACCAAACTCGTGGGCGACCTCGTGCTTATGACCAGGGCACAGTTCGGATATCTCGGATACTACAACCGCAACTGGGGCTACTCTCCGTTCGAAGGCTTCCTCCTCGGCGGCGACGGACTCTCCGGCTACAACACCTACGGCTCCGAAATCATTGCCATGCGCGGTTATGAGAACTACTCACTCACCCCGTATGAGCCGTCCAAATACAACTCCCAGGGCTATGCGTACGCCGGCAACATCTATGACAAGTTCACCATCGAACTCCGTTACCCTGTCATCCTCCAGCCTTCTTCCACCATCTTTGCGCTCGCATTCGTGGAGGGCGGAAACTGCTGGTCTGACATAAGAAATTTCAATCCTTTCCAGATCAAACGCAGCGCCGGAGTCGGAGTTCGCATCTATCTACCGATGATAGGCCTGCTCGGTGTGGACTGGGGATACGGTTTCGACAACCCGGATGCCAGCAAGAGAAGCCAGTTCCACTTTATGATAGGACAACAGTTTTAATAACACATAAACGAAGTTGAATTTTTAATTTAAGTTTTTAGATATGAAGAAAATCGTTTTGATTGCCGCTTCTGCATTGATTGCAATGTCGGCTTTCGCACAGAACAAGTTTGCCCATGTGAATTTCAGTGAGCTCGTTCAGCTCTGCCCTGAGGCAGACGAGGCCAGGACCAAGATCGCAGCTGCGTCACAGGAGGCTCAGGAGACCTACCAGGCTATGGTCGAGGAATTCCAGACCAAGTACCAGCAGTATGAGTCCAAGGCTTCTACCTGGAGCGATTCCATCCGTTCCAGCAAGGAAAAGGAGCTTCAGGAGATTCAGAGCCGCATCCAGGAATTCGGACAGTCAGTGGACGCCGAGCTCCAGCAGCAACAGCAGACACTTATGGCTCCTATCTACCAGAAGGCAAAGGAGGTCGTGGATCAGCTCGCAAAGGCAGGCAACTATATCTATGTGTTCGATATCAACAGCCTTCTCTACTACGACGAGGCTCAGAGCACAGACCTCACCCCTGCAGCCAGGAAGGCGCTCAACATCCCTGAGGGACGCACCCTCGAAACTCTTCAGGCAGAACTTCAGGCCCAGGCTAATGCGGAATAGTTTCTTTTAAAAAATATGCAACATAAAATCATTGATGCCCACGATGTGGTAATCAGATTTGCAGGAGATTCGGGAGATGGTATGCAGCTCACCGGGTCTCTTTTTGCAGATATGTCAGCCATCTACGGTAACGGTCTTTCGACTTTTCCCGACTATCCTGCGGAAATCAGGGCGCCGCACGGCACAGTTTCCGGAGTGTCCGGATTTCAGGTCCACATTGGCAGCGAAAAGGTTAACACCCCGGGTGACTTCTGTGACCTGCTCGTAGCCATGAATCCTGCTGCACTCAAGGCAAATGCCAAATGGTGCAAGCGCCACGCTATGATACTCGTGGATGAGGATGCCTTCGACGAGAACGGTATGAAGAAGGCTGGTTTCACCACCGACAACCCTTTCACGGAACTCGGAGTGGATGACAGGACCCTCATCGTGGCCCCGATAACCACACTTACCGCTGAAAGTCTCAAGGACAGCGGAATGGATAACAAGGCTATACTCAAGTGCAAGAACATGTTCACCCTCGGTATGGCCTGCTACGTGTACAACCGCCCTCTGGAGTATATCTTCTCCTATCTCGAGAAGAAATTCTCCAAGAAGCATCCTGAGGTCATAGAACCTAACAAGAAGGTCCTCAAGGACGGTTTCAACTACGCTGCGAACCTGCAGATAATAGCCAATACCTACACAATTGAACCTGCACACAACCTGGAAAAGGGCACTTACCGCAACATCACCGGCAACCAGGCTACCGCCTGGGGACTGCTGGCGGCTTCGGAGAAGTCAGGCCTGTCCCTTTTCTGCGGTTCTTACCCTATCACTCCAGCCACGGCCATACTCGAAGAGCTGGCAATACACAAGAGCCTGGGAGCCAAGACTTTGCAGGCTGAGGATGAGATTGCCGGAATTTGCACCGCAATCGGAGCTTCCTTTGCCGGCAACCTTGCCGTAACCACCACTTCCGGCCCCGGACTTTCGCTGAAGAGTGAGGCTATGGGACTTGCCGTGATGGCGGAGCTGCCTCTCGTGGTCATAGACGTGCAGCGAGGCGGCCCTTCCACTGGTCTGCCTACAAAGACGGAGCAGTCAGACCTCAACCAGGCCTTGTACGGACGCAACGGAGAATGCCCCATGGCTGTCATTGCAGCCCATTCTCCTGCCCACTGCTTCGATGCGGCATTCAACGCCGCAAAGATTGCCGTGGAGCATATGACTCCGGTCCTGCTGCTTTCCGAGGGCTTCCTCGGCAACGGTTCCGAGCCTTGGAAAATACCTCAGATGAAGGATTATCCTGAAATCAAGCCGCCGTTCGTGCAGGGAATTCTCAAGGATGGCCAGAAATATCATCCTTTCAAGCGTGACCCGGAGACCCTCGTGAGAAGGTGGGCCGTCCCGGGGCAGAAGGGATTCGAGCATAGAGTCGGAGGTCTGGAGAAGACCCACGAAGGAGTGCTCTCCACCGATCCGGCCAATCACGAAATGATGGTCAGGGAGCGTGCGGAAAAGGTGCAGCGCATCTCCGCCTCCATCCCTGAACTCGAAATCATCAACGGAGCCGGAAGCGGAAAGCTGCTCGTGGTCGGATGGGGCGGCACCTACGGCCATATACTCTCTGCTGTCAGGGAGATAGGAGATGCCGTGTCATACGCCCATTTCGACTATATCAACCCTCTTCCCGCGAATACGGAGAAGGTATTCGGTTCATTCGAAAAGGTGCTCGTATGCGAGCTCAACAGCGGACAGTTCGCGGATTTCCTGCGCGCACGCTTCCCTCACGTGGAGATACTCAAGTATAACAAGATTCAGGGCCAGCCGTTCCTCGTAAGCGAACTGGTGGAGGCCATCAAAAAGGAGATGTAATTATGGCAACACTGACATTCAAGGATTTCAAGAGCGACCAGGAAGTACGCTGGTGCCCGGGTTGCGGTGACCACGCTGTGCTTGCCGCCCTCCAGAGGGCTCTTCCGAAGGTGAGCCAGGCACTGAATTATGACAAGGAACGCTACGTGGTCGTATCCGGCATAGGATGCTCTTCCCGTTTGCCTTACTATATGGACACCTACGGCTTCCACTCCATCCACGGAAGGGCTACAGCCATTTCCACCGGCATCAAGGTGGCGAATCCATGGCTTACGGTTTGGCAGGCCTGTGGCGACGGCGATGCCCTTGCTATCGGAGGAAACCACTTCATCCACGCCATCAGGCGCAATATCGACATCAACATCATACTCTTCAACAACCAGATCTACGGTCTGACGAAAGGTCAGTATTCCCCGACCTCCAAGTTCGGCGCCATCACCAAGACCTCGCCTTACGGCACCGTGGAGCATCCGTTCAACCCGGGTGCGCTGGTGCTCGGTGCCAAGGGAACCTTCTTCGCCCGTTCCCTGGACGTGGAGCTCAAACTCAACGAGGAAATTATGACCGCAGCCGCCCTGCACGACGGTTGCTCTGTGATGGAGATGCTCACCAACTGCGTGATTTTCAATGACGGCGCCCACAAAAACCTTTCCGACCCTGCGCTCAAGGCAGACAATACCATAGTTCTCCGCCACGGCGAGAAGATGATCTTCGGCAAGAATATGGACAAGGGACTTATCTACGACGGCAAGAAGATGCGCGTGGTGCATATTGGCGAGGGCGGTTTCACCGAGGAGGATATACTGGTGCACGATGCGCATACCGACAACATCGGCATACATATGGCGCTGGCGGAGATGAAGGGACCGGACTACCCTGTGGCACTGGGCGTGATACGCGACGTCAAGGACATTACCTACGATGACGGCGTGAGAGACCAGGTCAAGGATGTGATGGCAAAGTCAAAGATACATTGCGTAGACGATCTGCTTCACAGCGGTTCCACCTGGGAAGTAGAATAGTATACAGAACCACTATTGATAACAACTGATAATGAAAACACAAGACATTATGGCCCGCCTCCAGGCCAAGTATCCGGGAGAAAACGAATATCTCCAGGCGGTACAGGAGGTTCTCGAGTCCATCGAGGAAGTCTATAACCAGCATCCCGAGTTCGAGAAGGCAAAGATCGTGGAGAGAATGGTCGAGCCTGACCGCATCTTCACCTTCCGTGTGACCTGGGTTGATGACCGCGGTGAGGTGCAGACCAACACCGGTTACCGTATCCAGTTCAACAGCGCCATAGGTCCGTACAAGGGAGGCCTCCGTTTCCACAGGGCCGTTTCCCCTTCCATGCTCAAGTTCCTCGGTTTCGAACAGACCTTCAAGAACGCTCTCACCACCCTCCCTATGGGTGGCGCGAAGGGCGGTTCCGACTTTGACCCTGTAGGAAAGTCCAACGACGAGATCATGCGTTTCTGCCAGGCATTTATGCTTGAGCTCTGGAACTGCATAGGCCCGGATCAGGACATCCCTGCCGGCGATGTGGGCGTTGGCGGACGCGAAATAGGTTACCTCTATGGTATGTACAAGAAACTTGCTCGCCAGTACAATACCGGCGTCCTTACCGGAAAGGGTTCCACCTGGGGCGGCTCCATCCTCCGTCCTGAGGCAACCGGATTCGGCGCCCTCTACTTTACCCAGAACCTTCTCGAGAAGGCCGGAAAGGATATCAAGGGCTGCCGCATTGCAGTATCCGGCTTCGGAAACGTGGCCTGGGGCGCCTGCATCAAGGCTACCGAGCTCGGTGCTAAGGTTGTCGCCATTTCCGGTCCTGACGGAGTCTGCGAGATTCCTGAGGGCATCACCAAGGAAATGATTGACTATATGCTCGTGATGAGGGCTTCCAACCGCAATATGGTTGAAGATATGGCCACGAAGTTCCCTGAGAAGGCGAAGTTCACCGCAGGCAAGAAGGCCTGGAGCGTGAAATGCGACATCGCTCTTCCTTGCGCATTCCAGAACGAGCTTTCTGAGGACGACGCCAGGGAGCTCAAGGAAAACGGAACCTGGTGCTGCTGCGAGGTGTCCAATATGGGCTGCCAGCCAGGAGCCATCCACTACTTCCAGAAGAACGGGGTGCTCTTCGCCCCTGGCAAGGCCGTGAATGCGGGCGGCGTGGCCACCTCAGGTCTTGAGATGACTCAGAACGCTTCCCACATCAGCTGGAGCGGAGAGGAGGTTGACGCCAAGCTGCACTTCATCATGAAGTCCATCCACGAAGCCTGCGTGAAGTACGGAACCCAGCCTGACGGCAGCATTGACTACGTCAAGGGCGCCAACATCGCCGGCTTCATGAAAGTCGCCACCGCAATGCTCGAGCAGGGCACCATCTAAAAGCCTGCAGTGATGTGGCCTGCTGCCCGGGCTGTTGCCCGGCCTGCTGCCTAGGCTTGCTGTTGCCTGGATTGTTGCCCGGGCTGCAAGTCACTGATAATAATAACGGTCCGCCATAGTCGCGGACCGTATTTTTTGTTATATTTGCAAAAACACTGATTATGGGATACTTGGATGACAATTACGACAGGAGTTCACGTCTGAACCGGAGCCTTGGTGTCGAGCCGACCCAGAGGGTCGTGCAGGGGGAGTCGGCAGCTGCTGGTGCTGCTGGTGCAGCTAGTGTTGCCGCTGCTGGTGCGGAGTGTGCTCCCGGTGCTGCTGATTCGGAGGATTACGGGCAATTGATTTGTGAGAGTGAAAGGTTTAAATACCTCTGTCTTGCTGTGGGTAATGCCGTGGAATACCTTTTGAGCAAGGGTAAGAAGAAAGAGGCTTCGGGAATGGCCAGCCTCCTGCACGCCACCTATCCTTGCGCAGAGTCCAAGGAATTGTTGAACAAATGTCTTTTCGCTGATTGATATGGGTCTTTTTTCAAAATCAATAAAAGCCTCGGAACTTAAGGAGCAAGCCGACACCTTGATGAGAATGTACATGGAATCCTCTGATCCCAAGACCGTTGAGGAATACTGTTGCCCCAAGGCGCGCTCCCTCTATGAGCAGGCTTTGGCGAAAGGGTATCAGGGTGTTCTGCCTAACCTTGCTTATCTGTATCTGGCAGGACTTGGAGGTCCGGTAAACTACGATGACGGCTTTCGCCTGGCATCCGCGGCGGCTGCGGAAGGGGACTTGATGTCTATGAACAACGTTGCCGTATGCTACGAGGGTGGCCACGGGGTTGAGAAAAACCTGCAGATGGCGGTGTTATGGCTCAGGAAAGCAGCCGAGAAAGGGTATTCCTCTTCATATTGGCCCTATGCCTTTTACCTATACAAAGGATTGGGAATAGACAAGGATACTGTCAAGGCAAGGGAATATGCCAAAAAGGCGCTTGCAAAAGGCTTGGTGAGTCAGAAGAAATATGATAATCTCTTCAATACCGTAGATCCATCGGTCAGTGCGGATGAGGCTTTTAGTCGGGGATATGAGGCCTGGGGCAAAGATGATGAAGAGGCGGTGAAATGGTACCGTTATGCTGCGGAAAAGGGAGAAGCTTCATCAATGTGCAATCTGGCCCTGGCTTACGATCTTGGAAGAGGTGTTCCAAAAGATGCGGCGAAGGCGGTGGAGTATTACAAGAAGTCTTTCAAGGCAGGCTGCATTCAGGCTGCGCATAACTTGTCATATTTTTATTATTATGGCATTGCGGTGGAGAAGGACTTTGAAATGGCCCGCTACCTTCTGACGACGGCAATTGAAGCCGGAAACAAAGGTTCGGAGGACCGTTTTGCTATGTTCTTCCCGGAAGAAGCTGAGTTGCAGCTGGCCGAGAAGAGATATAAGGCCGGTGAGGCAAAGGGGAAGGACTATTATCTTGTAGGAAAGGCCAGGATGAAAGAGGACAAGAATCTGGCGACGGACATTTTCCTGGATGGAATAGAAAAATTCAAAGACCCTGACTGTTGTGCGGGACTTGCAGCATATTTCTATGATGTGGAGGAGAATGTCATTCAGGCATATAACTTTTTCCTTGCCTCTATGGACAATGGAGGACCTGAATGTCTGGAAAACAGGATGAGGGCAATGAATTTCTTTGACAGTATTTCCTCGGCGAATCTGAGTGAGACCGAGTGTGAGCTTCTGAGGCAGGCCGCATTCGCCCTTGCGTATAAAGATGCCCTCGAGGGTGTGCCGGAGGCGGAATACAGCGCTTCGATCAAGTTGCCTCACGGCGTGGGTTGCAAAGATAATGTCGAGGAGGCTATGCAATTCTTGAAAAGCGCAGCAGATCACGGATACCCGAAGGCCGTGGAACTGTGGGGCCAGATAAACAAAGAAGACTGATTATTACAGACAATTCGGAACTTGAATCGATATGAAATTCAATCCTTCAATACCGCAGGAGAAGGCTCTTGCAAAACAGATTTACAATGCCCTGGAAGGGGATGTCATCTCATCCGTCATTTCCGTCACGGGTGCCATGCGGCAGAAAGACGACTCTATGATGCGTGCAGGCATGGAGGTTACAAGCATAAAGGTCGAAAGGGAAGTGATGCCCCGCCTTTATGATGCCCTTTATTCTGCCAAGAATGCCCTGGGCTTCAAACCGGATGTGGAGTTCTACATCACCAACTCTCCCCAGGTAAATGCCTGCACCTATTTTGGCACCACGCCCGGCCGCCCGCTTATTGTGGAACTGAACTCCTCGCTGATTGAGCTGATGAGCGAAGATGAGTTGAAATTCGTTGTCGGTCACGAACTTGGGCATCAGATTGACGGTAACTCGGAGTTGACGAGTCTGATTTATTTCGTATTCCCGGACCTCAACAATATGTCGCCTCTGCTGTTCCAGCTTAAGGTGAGGTTCTGGCAGCAACTTTGCGAACTGGTGGCTGACCGCTACGGCTACCTCGCGGTGGGAGACCTGGATGTCTGCGTATCTGCATTCTTCAAGATGCATTCGGGTCTGAACCTGAAAAGGATGGACATTGACATAAAGTCCTTCATTGAGCACAACAGGCGGCTGATGAAGCATTATACTGAGGGTAAGTTCTTGAGCTTGAGCAACTACGATCACCCTGTGGACGTAATCAGGGTGGAAGCTCTGAACTTGTACGCCAATGCCCGCACCGAAGCGGAGTTGACAGAGGGGATGAATGCGATAATTGCCGCAATGTCGAGGCTCAACACTGACGAGATCGATACCCATATGCCATACTTCATTGCTTCTGCCGGACTGATGATAGCAAATGCTGACGGCCAGATCACCCAGGACGAAGTGGAATCCATACTTATGAACCTGGCATCATACGAACTTTTCCCTCAGGATGTTCTGGATGAGGTGTTCAACAGCGGGGACCCTGTCGCATATTTCAACAAGTCCGTATCCAGCATACTCGACATCGACTCTCAGATGCGTCAGGCGCTCTTCCAGTACGTTGTGGACCTCGTGCTTGTGGACAAGAAGCTCAAGGAGCCCGAAATCCAGCTGATGAAGCAGATTGGCACCCAGGTCTTCGGCTACAGCGAGGAGGAAGTGATGACCACCTTCGCCATCTCCATCCGCAACTCCTTCCGTCCAAGCTTCAGCGCCATCTGCTAGGAACAGCTGCTTGGCTGCTGGGTGCTGCTTGGCGGCCTGCTGGCGGTGGGTTGCTGGGGGGCTGCTGGGTGTTGCTTGGCGGCCTGCTGGCGGTGGGTTGCTGGGTTGCCGGTTTGACTGCCGGTATTGACTGCATTTTGGCTGTCGGTTGGGCTGAAGGGATTGGCTGCATGTTGGGCTGCTTGCACGCTGGGCTTGTGGGGCAGCTGCTTGGATGCCGGACTTGCGATGCACTGCTGTTTCCCTCGCTGCTGCTGCGGCGGCCCGTTTCTCTGGGACCGCTTTCGGGCTTCGCCCGGCGCTTGCAAAGTCCCGTCGAAGCGGGCACGCTGGCCTGCTGTTCCCCTCGC
>SFJB01000138.1 GCA_004555145.1 Bacteroidales bacterium
GAGTACTGTAGGACTTGGAAATGTCCAGATATTCGTTGATTATGACCTTGACCGGAGTCTGGGGGAAAGCTTTCGCCTCCGCCATACCACATACTATCAGGGCCAGGTCGGTGGTGCAGATGCGGTCCCTGTTCCACTTCGGGGTGAGCTTCGCTATCTCTTCGCTGAACTGCGCGAAATTGAGATAAGCTGCGCGCAGCAGGGATACCACAAAGAGCTTGTCACTGCTCTTCGCCTCGTTGCCCGGCAGCTCGCTGGCGTATAGCGGCGGCAGAGTCCATCTCTCTTCCCTACCCAGAGCACGCACAGTGCGGCAGCACCAGCCAAGTACATAACCCAGATCATCGTTCCAGAGTATGGACAATTCCTCGAGTATGTCCGCGAGCTCCCTGTTGTCTTCGAACTCACGCTCGAAAATCTTCGCCCAAAGGTTTGCATCCTCCCCGAGTCCGTTCTTATCCGAGTCCAGGTAGTCACGGAAATATTTGGAATCGCGTATGCTCTCGTAAAGGTGGCGCAGCAACATATCATACGGCTCCCAGCTGAGCTTCTTCTTCGAGAGCAGCTTGGTGAGGTCCGGATCCTGCTCCAGCAGAGGAGCGATGCCGTTGTTCACGAACTTGAGATTGGGGTTCAGCTCCTCCTCCGTAGGGTTGAACTTGGCGCGGGCTGCTTCGATTCTCTCCGAGGCTTCCCGGGTGAGAGGTCCGGCAATCGAAAGAAGGAACAGGTACAAGTCCCTGGTTGCTTCGCAGGAGAGGTCCAGAAAGGCCTCCGCCTCCTTGAGAGTCATACCCGGATTTTCTGCATAACCGTAAATCGCCTTGAAGACTTTTGTACGGAGAATTCGTCTATTGAGCATATTTTCGAACTAAAATCAAATTTTATCGTGCAAAGATAGCAAGTAATCCATAAAAAATTCTAATTTTGCAACACCAAGATAGTGATTTTTCGTCTCAGGACGAAATTTAAAAGATTATTTTTATGTACAGAGATGATTTCGACAAGGCCAGGTTCGAAAGCCGTGAAGGGGACGATGTATATTCCAAGCCTGTGAGAGCTGGAAAACGTACATACTTCTTCGATGTCAAGTCCACCAAGGACAACAAGGACTTCTATATGACCATTACTGAAAGTAAGCGCAGGACCAATCCGGACGGCAGCTATGCTTATGATAAACACAAGATCTTCCTTTATAAGGAAGACTTCGAGAAGTTTGCCGAGGGCTTTCAGGAGGTCGTTGAATACATCAGGGACAAGTGTTTCAACGGAGAGATTCCGCAGCGCAGCCAGGAGTCCGACATTCAATTCGAGGATCTTTGATGTCATCCATACTTCTCAAGGACATCACTGTTGACGGCGTCCTTAAGGACGTGCTCATCAGCGGCGGGCTCATCAGCAGAATAGGGCCTGCAGGCGCGAGTGCGCTCTGGGAGTTTGCAGGTGATATGGAAGTGATGAACTGCTCAGGCATGGTTGCAATCCCGGGCTTCGTCAATATGCACACCCACTCCCCTATGGCGCTGATGCGCGGCATAGGCGAGGATATGGTCTTCCATGAATGGCTGGCAAAGATCTGGAAGGTTGAGGAAAATCTCGACCACGAGTTCGTTTACTGGGCCACGAAAGTAGCGTGCATCGAGATGATACGCACCGGCACCACCACCTTCAACGACCAGTACTGGTTCTTCGAGGAATCAGCCCGCGCCGCAAAGGAGATGGGGCTTCGCATAGCTACGGGTTACGACGTAATGGACAAGGGCAGCGAGGAGGAAGCCGAGAGACAAAAGGCGCAGTGCGAGAGCAAAAGCGCAGCCTTCCTCGGCAGGAAGGACAATTCCCTGATTTATGAAATCGCCTTCCACGCCGTGTACTCAGTGAGCGAAGAGATGATGCTTTGGGTGAGCGAATTCGCTCGCAAGCACAATCTCAGGCTGCACATACACCTGTCCGAGACCCGCAAGGAGGTAGAGGATTGCAAGGCAGCGCACGGCGGGCTGAGTCCGGTGGAATACCTCGACAGCCTGGGCATACTTTCCGACAAGGTTTTGGCCGCCCACACCCTATGGGTGAGCGACAAAGACATAGAAATCCTTGCGAAGCGCGGCGTACACTGCGTCCACAACATCAATTCCAACACCAAACTTGCCTCAGGCTACCGCTTCCGTTACAACGAGATGCGGGATGCGGGCGTCAACATCTGCCTTGGTACCGACGGCTGCGCATCATCCAACAACCTGGATATGCTGGAAGCGATGAAAAACGCAGCCATCTTCCAGAAAGCCTGGCGTGACGACCCTTCATCCCTTCCCCTTCCCGAACTGATGGATATGGCCACGGTCAACGGAGCCAGGGCTCTGGGACTTAACACTGGACGCATTGAAGAGGGAGCCATCGCCGACCTGAGCATCGTGGACACTGACAACAGTTTTTTCCTCTCCAATGGGCCTTTCCTTGCAAATCTCGTTTATTCAGCCCATTCCGACTGCATTCATTCAGTCATTTGCAACGGACGTTTCGTAATGCGTCACCGAGAAATCCCGGGCGAGAAAGAAATTCTCACTCAGGCACGAAAAATGCTTAAGAAAATTGCGTGACACATTATCAACTGACTAAAACCACCGCAAAAAATGAACATTGACACAGCACAGATCGTCAAGCGCATTCAGGATTGCGCAGACTATTTGAAAGAAAAGACAGGCGGGATGAAACCCGTCGCAGGAATAGTACTAGGAAGCGGTCTCGGAAAGCTTGCCGAAACCATCGAAAACCCTATTGTCATCCCATACAAGGACATTCCGGGTTTCCCGGTCTCCACTGCAGTCGGGCATAAGGGCAACTTCATTTTCGGAACGCTCGGAGGCAAGGAAGTGGTGGCTATGCAGGGCCGTTTCCATTATTACGAAGGCTATCCTATGGAGAACGTCACCATTGGAGTGAGGGTGATGAAGACCCTCGGTGTGGAATATCTCTTCGTATCCAACGCAGCAGGAGCCTGCAACCAGGATTACAAGGTGGGTGACCTCATCATCATACGAGATCACATCAACCTTATGCCAAACCCACTCATCGGTCCGAATATCGAAGAGTTCGGGGAGCGTTTCCCTGATATGACCTGCGCATACGACCTTCAGATTCAAGCACTTGCAGAAAGCCTTTGTCCTGAATTGGGCATTCCTGTCAAGAAGGGCGTATATCTCGCCAGCACCGGTCCTACCTACGAGACCCCGGCAGAGGTAAGGTTCTACCACTCCATCGGAGCCGACCTGCTCGGTATGTCCACGGTCCCTGAGGTAATAGTGGCCCGCCATTGCGGTCTGAGGGTATTCGGAATGTCAGTAGTCACGAATATGTCCAACTTCCTGAATGCTGAGAAGAACTACAATGACGGCAACGACGTGGTGAAGCAGGCCAACCTTGCTTCCGAGCGTATGACCGCCCTCTTCACCCGAATGATTGCTGCTCTCTGACAAGTGGCTT